>CALARN010000041.1 GCA_937889205.1 uncultured bacterium | reverse complement strand
AAATCGTAAGGCTGATTGAAGTCACGTTCCGGCATTGAATCAGTAATTAAAATTTCTTTAGTAAATTTATACCAAAAGCAAGATGACAAAGCAATTAAGCAATGTGAAGCGGCTGAGGGAGAATATTTCCGTGGTTCTAACTTAAATGGAGCGCGATCGTGAACGAAGTCAGAACTTTAGGGTAAGAATAGGTCTTTATATCCAAATTCACCAGAAAGGATTCTGACTACAGTGTCATTTCTTTTTGTATAAAGGAACATTACACCAAGATCTGTTAGTAGATCAGATTTTGTAATTTGTCCAAGAGCTTTTTGAGTTTTTTTAGCAACCCGGTAATTATGCCCGAATTTTTGAGCCCATACTTCCTCATACTGATGCAATTTAGATAAGTCATTTGATCTTATAGCAGTTACAATGGCATCAGCTGCCATATTGGCAAAACGCATAATAAAATAGTACCCTTCACCAACTACCGGATTTACCTGAGACACAGAATCACCAACACCTAACAAGTTTTTAAATATAAATTTCGTTTTAACTTCTGTAATAGGTAAAATACCACCTTCAACTTTATCAGAATCCTTGACTACCAAATCTTTCAGTAACGGATGCTCAAAAGACTTATCAAGCTGTTCTCTTACAGAAGGTAATAATTGCTCATCAAATGAACCAATACCCCAAATCGCCCTTTGATTGCCAACGGGGAAGATCCATCCATATCCGCCTTTAAAGTATGAACCGATAAATAAGTAAGCATGGTTGGGGTTTCCTAGATATTTAACATTATATTCAATACCTTGCGCGATTTTAAACTTTTCATCCTGAAGTCCCACTTTCTTTGTTATTAACCCAATTACACCTGTGGCATCAACAACAACTTTTCCGGAATACACTTCACCAGACTTGGTTTTAATAGATTTAATACCTTCAGAGGTGATCTCAACATCAATTACAGGGCTATTGCTATATACTTCGGCCTTTAACCCCTTGAGTTTCTCGAGCAATTCGCGATGCAACTGAACTTTATCAATGATATGGGCCAACCCATGGCCTTTTCTGGTAATGTGAGATGAACTTATTGAAGCCGTAGTAATTGTAGAAGCAAATACTTTCTCAGATAAACCAAACTCTTCAATTTTCATAAAACTCCCACAGGTTTTAAAAGGGATGAACAAAGGATCATTTTCCAAATCTACTACACAGACTTTTAATCCTTGTTCTGCACATCTAACTGCTGTCTGTAATCCTGCAATTCCAGCTCCAATTATTAAAACATCGTACATCTAAAAATGTTAATATACCCACATAATAACAAAGTTTCTTTCTGAAATGAACAGCTTTTTTACTATATAGTTCGAACTTCGTTTCAAATTGACAGAATTGATAAAGCATAAAAAAGCCCGCCTATGGCGGGTTTATATTCAATGGAGCGCGAGACGAGATTCGAACTCGCGACCTTCTACTTGGCAAGCAGACGTTCTACCAACTGAACTACTCGCGCGCTCCTTAAGCGATACAATTCTAACAAATATACTTTGAATTGTATAGCTGCATTGAAAAATTAGTTATTAATTATTTACAAATTCTCTTACTTCATTCACAATTTTTTCAATTTCATTTTTAAAATCAAAGCGGTGTAATTCATAACCGCGACCTTCACCTTCAAACCATGTGATTTGTCTTTTAGCATAATTTCTGTGAGCTTGAGCCGTCAAAGTAATTGCTTGTTCTTGAGTTATCTCGCCTCTAAGCATTTGCTGCACCTCCTTATATCCAATTCCATTTAGCACTTCTGTGTCTTTGTAACCTGTACTAATTGCTTTTACAGTTTCAGTTATCATCCCCTCGTCAAACATTTGCGGTACACGCTTATTAATCTTCTCGTACAAATGCTCTTTTTCGTATTTTGGATAGATAAGCAAATATTCATTTGTTACTTCTTGCTGCACCCAAGTTTCGTTACTACCACCTAAAGCTATTTCAATTGCCCTAATAAGCCTGTGTGGATTATTTCTATCACTGTTATTCAAACTAGCAGCCTTATCTTCATCTAGCTCTTGCAGTTTAGTAAATAGGGTAGGGGTAGATAATAAATTTAGCTCGGCTCGTAGTTTAGGATTTGGCTTAACATCATTCAACCTGTAATTCTTTAGTAAGGCATCAATATATAGACCGGTGCCACCGACAATTATCGGCAACTTATCTTTGTTAACAATCCTTTCTATTAAATCTAAGCAATACTCTCGAAAGCGATTTACATCAAAGCTTTCATCTGGATTAAGAAAATTAAATAACCAACCCTTAATACCACTTTGTTCTAATTCATAAGCCTGAAGCTTAACCTCGTTGTTTTGAATAAATTCACCCGTAGCTGATAGAAGGCCCTTATTAGTGCCAACATCTAATCCATGATAAAGTTGACGGGAATCTGCATTAATTAATTCACCATTTAGTTCTTGAGCTAATTTAATTGCTAAATCTGTTTTGCCTGATGCTGTTGGGCCAGCAATTATGATTACTTTTGTTTTCAATATTTGTTAAGCTATTATCTACAACTGCCGTAATTATACATTGCATAACGATGAATAAACAATTATTTGCCTTTTCAATAAATAGAGCTCTATTCGAACTTGCATTCAATTTGGGGAATGTATTTGGTACTGTTTTTATATATTTATTATTCGATAATTCTATCACCGCTGCCCTTGGTAATCTTGCAGTATCAAATATTTTATATTCATTATTTATTTCTGTCTTTATTAAACTCTTTGGTAAATTTGGAGTCAGAAATAGTATGATTACTTCAATACTATTATTTGCCATTTCATTTGCAATTTTAAGTGGGGCAAATCAATCAAACCGCATTGTCCTATTTATTCTTTGGCTAATCACTTTCAGTCTAGCTAGAGCTTTTTATAACATACCTTACCATTACTTTATGAATAAGTTTACAGAGGCGAAACATAGAGGTGAAGAAATGGGGAAATTTCATGCTATTACAATATTATTTTCAATGATAACTCCATTACTTGGAGGATTAGTATCAAATACTTGGGGGTTACTTGGTATGGCAATCGTGGCAGCATTTGCGTTTGTAATTTCAATTTTCCCATTAATATTTCTGCCAAATTTTAAATATGCTTTTACTGGATATTCATTAAATTTATTAAAGCTCAAATCTACAAAAAGAGATATTCAATTATTAGTAATTAATGATGGTCAAAATAAAGAGAGATTTTGGAATCTTTATGTATTTATGGCACTACAAGGTAGCTTCTTAAGTTTTGGTATTTTACTAACCGTAGTAAATATTCTGAGTTTCGCAT
Source organism: uncultured bacterium (assembly GCA_937889205.1). Classification (GTDB taxonomy): domain Bacteria; phylum Patescibacteriota; class Dojkabacteria; order B142; family OLB20; genus CALARN01. The sequence continues at coordinate 5,534 of CALARN010000041.1, read as the reverse complement.
TTAGTTGGACTTTTGGTAAGTTTATCGATAGATGGAATCGGCTCAAAATTCTTAAAGCCGACGGAATAATTACAAGCTTAGTCTGGTTTTCAAGACTGTTAATTAATACACCTGTAGCTATTGCTATTAACAATACAATCAATCAACTTACAACTGATTCGCGCAACCAAGTAATTAGTGTCATCGATTATGATCTCATTAATCGTACAGGACAAGAAAACATGCTTGAAGAAAAGCTATTTGTTAGAGAGCTAACTTTAAATCTAATATCCGCACTAATCATAACTGTGCTTGTCATCTTAGCGATATTCGTAGGGTGGCCTGCAGTATTAATATTCTCAGGCTTAGCAGCTCTAACAACTTTATTTTTCTAAGAAAGTTTTAACTTCTACACGATCATCCCAAGCAAATTCTGTTTCATTAAAACAAAGACTTTGCTCATGTGCCTTACCGGTTACAAACACAATATCTTGTGCATCAGCTAAACTTAAAGCACAAGCAATTGCATCTCTTCTGCTTTGGACACTATCTTCGTTAAATGCAATAAAAGGTTTTTTGTGTTTACTTATAGCTTCTTGCACTTTAATTTTTAGACTATCAACATTTTGCGCTTTCCATTGCTCATTGTTTGCAAACTCGGCAACCATTTCTGCATTATGTTCTTGCCCATATTTAAATATTTCATGATTAATATCTGCAAGAATTTCATCACGAGGATCTTCAGCTGTTAAAATGGTGACATCAGAGAGTCTAGCAGACACAGCTCCCATAGTTCTTCTTGCAACATCTCTTTTGCCTGCACAGCCAAAAACAGTAATAATTTTTGCCTCTTTATTTTTCAACTCTACAACACTTTGCAATGCAGCCTCTAAGGCTTCAGGAGTATGAGCAAAATCTACAATAACAGTAAAAGGCCTTTGTCTAATAACCTCCATTCTGCCAACAGGGGTAGGGAAGCTAGCTAAAGCTGCCGCAATATCTTTAAGCGGCAAGTATTTTTCACAGATTCTAATTGCTGCAAGGGCATTTTCGAGATTATAATCACCAAGTAGGGGCAATTTAAAATCTACACCCTCTAAGCAAAATTCATACCCAGTTAAAGACTTCTTTTTATCTGTCACATCTGCTTTTGAATACCAAATTTGTTTAATGTCTTTTTTAAGCATGGCTAGCTGCTGTTTTAACCAATTTACCGCATTATCGTCTTTGTTAAATACAGCTAATCCGCCAGTTTTTAATTTCTTTACAATTCTAAATTTGGCCTGTGCATAATTCTCCCATGTTTTATGATAATCTAGGTGGTCTGACTGGATATTTGTTATAGTTACAGCCTCGTACTCAACTCCCCATAAACGATTCTGTTCTAGCCCCTGTGAGGTCGATTCTACCACTACAAATTCTATTCCTGCAGCTACCATCATCTTTAAAAATTTAGGTACCAACCAAGGGTCGGGCGTAGTAACATGAAAACCAGTATCTAGCTCTTGATCACCAATTTTTGCTGATATTGTTGACATGTAGCCAGTTTTTAAACCATTTTCTTTGAGAATATGATAAATCATTTGGGTGGTAGTTGTTTTACCATTAGTACCTGTTACACCGATTATATTAAGTTTACGATAAGGAAACCCGTGTTCAATATTTGCCTTTATTGATTGCAGAGCATGAATTTTATTTTTCAGAACTGTTTTGAGTTTTTGCGAGCTGCCCATTTTTATTTTGCGTATTAATAATTTTCGCTAGCTTCTTTCGAATACGGTGTAATTTCGTACCGATATTTGTTTCAGTCATCCCCGTGACCTCAGCTATCTTACTATTACTCATCTCTTCATAGAATTTATAATAAATCAGATATTGATCGTCTTCTGCCAGTTCTTTAATAGCATTGAAAAGCTGCACATCTTCTTCTTCTCTTTCGATTTCAAAATCAGCTCCTGGTGCAGTTGACTCAACGATATTAATAATTTCATCAAGTGATTTATCATTTTTGTATTTATTCTGCTTACGATAGTAATCAATCAGATGATTTCTAGCTATACGAAAAATCCAAGCGGAAATATTAATACCTTGCCACTGAAAATCGTTAATAGTTCGCCATATTTTCTCAAATACTTCTGAAGTTAGATCTTCTGCAATTTCACGATTAGAAACCTTTTTAGATAGAAAATCTAGTACTTTGCTCTGAAATATCTGATAAATCATAGCAAAATCTTTTTGTGAATATTGCTCTTTTTTGAGAAATTCTTCGATTTTTACTGTTGCTATTTTCTTGATATTTTTTATCTAACATTAAAATTATAGTAGCCCCGATCTCAACTTACTAAGTAATTGACTACTTGTAGGGTATTTTACCATACCATATAGAGCATCGTGGGGCTCGACCCCTTCTGTAATAGCAACGGCTAAGCTACAAGCAAGTAGTTCTGCACTAATACCCGGCATAGTCGTAGTTTTCAAAGTATATTCTTGTGACTTATACTTAAAGCTAATATCTTTGTTGGAGTTCTTACTTATTACTATATGTGCTTCTGCTTCATTGCCAACAGTGAAGACATTATCATACGCTAATAAATTTTTACTTAACTTCACGAAGTCTTGCTGTTGAATTATTATTGTGCCGTTTATTTGCTTGGTTGCCTTTATCATTTGTTTAAGTAACCTATGTTCCTCTTTAAAATTATGAATCATCAATACTTGCGGTTTAATTAAACTTGACCAATAACGCACAGTATCAGCATGAGCATAATTAAGATTCAAGATTAATGTATGTGGATTAGCTTTCCCAAAGGTTAACAATAAAGAAGCTTTAATCATAAGCCACAACCAAGCAAGTGGATTTCTGCGTTCATCTTTATAACCTAAAACTGCCAGTGGTATAGAAAAATCCCACCAAGGATTTTTATTGATTCTTCTTACTTCATGCTTCACCCCAATAACTGCATAACAAAGCTCACGAGCTGTTTCTGTAGCATACCACCCGGAAACTACTACTAGCTTAATTTTATGTTTTTTTAAAGCCCATGTTGCTAAATTTGCTAGCAAATTTTTTAATAGTTTCCTAAATATCATATCAATATTGCTAAATTATATTTTTTCAATGTTAGCGCCTAATTTTTGAAAATTAACAAGCAAATCAGGATAACGACGCATTAACGAGTCTTCAGTATCTTCTAAAATTGTAGTCCCCTCAGCAGATAAAGCTGCTAAAAATAGAGCCATCGTTGCCTGAATAATATTTGGAGCAATAATCTTAGCCGCCTTAAATTCTGTTGGGCCAAAAGTAATAATTCTATGTGGATCGGCCATAATAACCTTAGCTTTCATCTTGGCTAATTCTTCAATGAAGAAAAACCCATATTCATAGAACGAATTATGAAATATCATGCTACCTTTTGCTTTAAGTGCCGCTACAACTGCTACATGCACAAAATCAGGTGGCAAAAATGGCCAAGCAAATGTTTTTACATCAAAAATATCCCCCCTTACAGTTAACTCGCATTCTAGTTTCTGCTTGGCTGGAACAGTAATTGTCCCATCGTTATTAACTTTAACCTTTACTCCAATCTTCTCAAAAAATTGCAAGAAAATATCCATATGCTCAACAATGGCATTATTAATGGTGATTTCACCTTTAGTCATCGCAGCTGCTGCAATATACGCACCAATGTCGAGATGATCTGGAATGACCGACCACTCTGTTCCGTGTAACTTCTCAACGCCCTCAATAATTAGCTTATTTGAACCAATACCACTAATTTTTGCACCCATTGCATTGAGCATGTTGCACAAGTCTTGAGTATGTGGCTCTGACGCAGCATTGTAAATTTCTGAAACTCCTTTGGTTAATACAGCAAGCAGTATTGAGTTTTCAGTACCTGTAACACTTGGAAACCACGACCAAATTCTTTGTGCCTTTACGTTATCAGCTTCGATAAAGTAACCCTTTTCACGAACATATTTGGCACCCATTTGCACCATATTATCAATAAAAGCATCAAGTGGCCTTGTACCAAGCTTGCAGCCACCAGGTATGGGCATGTAAGCTTTTTTAAACCTAATTAGTAGCGGTCCCATAAACATCACAGAAGCTTTTACTTTTTGTGACAATTCCGGGTCAATTTCATAAGTATTCAAACCAGCAGCTACTATTTTAACTGTATTACCTCCATCTAAGTAACTTACCTTGCCACCAAGCTGCTTCACAATCTTTAACATGGTTCTCACGTCGCTAGATAAGGGCACATTATGAATAATCACTGGCTCATCTGTTAACAATGCGGCAGGAATAAGTTTTAAAATTGAATTTTTATTTGGCACAGGGTCAATTACGCCATTTAATGGATTTCCACCAACAATTTTATAAGTAGCCATGCATAAAGTTTTTAAAAATTTATCTTATCAGAATTTACAATTAATTAACGAAAGTTACAACGGATACTTACTACTAATATTGCCGCAAATTCAAATACTCTTTAATAGCATCAAAGGTTTCAAGCCATAGTATTCTAGCATTATAATACGAAAGATCACCAATACCAGGCTTTTCGATTTTTATTAGCATTAAAAACTTTCCATCAGAAGATGCATCATAGCCTACAAAGGTAGCATTAATTTCGCTGGAATAACCAGCTCTATCAGTATAGGGGATCAAGGCCGTTCCAGATTTTAAACCAATGTTATACCTTGATAAAGGTTTAAACTGCTTTTCAATCAACTGCCCTAAATATACTTCATGTAACATTAAACCAACTGTTTTTGCAGTTTCAGGGGTTACTACTTGTTCAACAACTTTTGGTTGAAATTCTGTCACTTTATCATCGGCATCGATAACTTTTGAAACAATATATGGCTGCATGCGTTTACCATCATTAGCAATTGCAGCGACGGCCATAGCTGTTTGCAAAGGTGTCATAGAGTATCCATGACCGTAAGAATACACTGCTTGATCGGCATAATTCCACTTAGACAGGTCTTTGAAATTAGCATAAGACTCTCCTGCTAAATCAACTTGCGTAGCCTTACCAATACCGAATTTTACTAAATAATCATAGTATTCAGGATAGCTCATCGTTAAAGCAATGTGTCGAAAAGCAATGTTATCTGAACCTTTAATAGCATCTAATGCTGTTAAGGTTCTAGTTACTGGCTTACGATTATAGGTACAGATGCAATCAATAATACGATTATCTTTTCTTTGTTCGGCCGGTACAAAACACCTATCTCCCGGTTGTGAATCAGGCGAAATGATTTCGCAGCCATTGTGGCCGGTCGGTAAAATAACAGTATCAGGAGTTATTTTGCCAGAATCAATTGCTGCAGATAGTGTAAATATTTTTGCAACAGAGCCAATTTCATATGGAGTAGAAATAGCTTTATTCCCAAAATCATTTCCATCGGTCACTTTGTAGTATTCATTAGGGTCAAAATTGGGGAAGTTCGCCATAGCCATAATAGCACCAGTTTTTGGATTTAAAATTATGCCAGTCATACTTACAGCTTGATACTCTTCAGAGCCTTGTTTTAATGTTGCTTCT
>CALARN010000040.1 GCA_937889205.1 uncultured bacterium | reverse complement strand
TACGCCACCAATACCAACAATTGCAACAATGATAAAGATTAGAAAGATAATGATAAAAGCAAAAACACCTTTTCCTTTTTTTTGAGGTTGAGGGGTTGCTATTTCTGTTGCTGCAACTACAGGTTCAGCATCTGTCAAGGGAGATGTATTCGTATCCATAATAAAATTTTAATATATTAAATATTAACTAAATAATGTTGAAGCTACAAGTTAAATAACTAAATTATTGCGTTAATTTAAACATCTAAGTAAAATTAATTAATTACACTATTGCAATGACAAAAGCTCCACAAAGTCACCCTTTTAATATGATAGATCCACATGATGAATCTATTGCATTAAATAATGAACAACGACTAAGAATCCTTTTAGAAATTATTGAATTTAAAACAGATAATCTACAGCAACTATTAGAATTTACACTTGAAAAAGTAATCGAGATAACGAGTAGCAAAATTGGTTACATTTATTATTACGATGAAGAAAGAAGAATCTTCACTCTTAATAGTTGGTCAAAAAATGTCATGAATGAATGCTCGATAACAGAGCCGATGACTGAGTATGAGTTAGATAAAACTGGAATTTGGGGTGAGGTTGTCAGGCAGAGACAACCAATTCTCATCAATGACTTTGAAGCAGAGAATCCTTTGAAAAAGGGTTACCCTGAAGGCCATGTGCATTTAAAGAAGTTCTTGGCAATCCCGGTAATTTACAATGAGCAAATTGTGGCCAATGTAGGTGTAGCAAATAAAGAAACTGATTATACAGATGATGACATCTTACAATTAAAACTATTGATGGATGCCGTTTGGAAAAGAATTATTGAAAAAGATATCTCTACAAAATTATCTGAGCAGAAAGATCGTGCGCAATTATATTTAGATATTGTTCCCGTGATAATTCTTTCTCTTGATTTAGAAGGTAATGTAAAGATGGTCAATGAACAGGGATTGAGACTCTTAAAAGCAAATATTGGTGATGTGTTAAATAAAAACTGGGTTAAAAATTTTATACCCGAATCAGAACACGAACAAGTGTTTAAAGCTTTTGATACTCTCAAACAAGGAAGTGAAGACGCTTCAACTGTAGCGGCCTTTGAGAATTCAATTATCGATTTAGAAAAACAAAAGCACATAATTTCTTGGAAAAATAGAATTATTCGTAATGAAAAAGGCGAGATTGTGGAAATCATTAGTGCAGGACAAGATATAACTAATACTAAGGCCATTGAATCAACATTAGTTAATGTTGAACAAAAATTTTCAATTGATATTGAGAAGTCTCCTCAAGGTATATTTGTTGCCAATAAAGAGGGTAATTATCTGTTGGTTAATCCGGCTGCATGTGAAATGCTGGGTTATACTCAACAAGAATTGCTTTCGATGAATGTTACTCAAATAGTTCCAGAAGAAGATAAAGAAAAGACGTTATCTGAATTCAATCAATTGTTGCAAACAGGAAGTCTAAAGAAGCGATATAGAATGCTAAAAAAAGACGGCAAGATTGTTATTATCCTGATTAATGCAGTGATGTTACCAAATGGTGAGGCAATTGCATTTTGCGAAGATGTCACAGATGAAGCCATGGCAGAAAAACAAATTAGAGAACAAAATGAGCAGTTGAAAAGAATGAACCAAATGATGATTGATCGCGAATTAAAAATGGTAGAACTTAAAGAGCGGCTAAAAAAAGAAACAGATCAGCCTAACTAATTATTTTAGCAATCTGTTCTGAGATAAACGACTTAGCTTTTGCTAACGACTCTTCGTCAATAATAGAAACGCTGATAACTGGTATTCCTTTTTTCTGAAAAATCATTTCGGCTTTGGTGATATCTTTTCTACTAGCCTCGTCACTCTTACTTAGTATTACAATTTCAGCTTTTTCTGAAAGATCGCTGTTTATTTTCTCAATTTCAGTTCGCATCGCTTTATATGCCTTCCAGATATCCTCGTTTTCATAACTAATTACATGAATTAACAGCTTTGAAGAGACTGTATGCTTCACAAATTTAGTGCCTAAGCCTTTACCCTCATGTGTCCCTTCTATTAATCCGGGAAGATCCATTAAAATATATTTATCTAACATGCCTAGTTGAGGTTCGATTGTTGTAAAAGCATAATCTGCTGTTTTTACAATGGCATTAGTTAGTTCGTTTAATAAACTAGATTTTCCGGCATTAGGAAACCCCAACAGAATTGCATCTGATTGCAGTCTGAATACTAATCTTAGATCAGCTTCTTCAGGCTCCCCGACTTCATTTTTAATCTCTTCGAAGTAACCATCTGGGGCAATTTTTTTTAGTGAGATATTACCTAAACTACCCTTGCCACCTTTTAGTAAAGTGAACCTTTGACCATTCTCAGTAATTGAAGTGATATATTTCTCATTGATATATACATCGGTAATTATTGGTACTTCGAACACTACATCTTTGCCATCGGCTCCAGACTTCCTTCTTTTATGACCATCTTCACCTTTTGATGCTTTATATAAGTGGCCGTTATCAAACCAACCCAAGTCATACATCTGCTCTTTAC
>CALARN010000039.1 GCA_937889205.1 uncultured bacterium | reverse complement strand
AACCATCTTAGTAAAGAGGTTACGGTCAATGACATTTCCATTCGCATCTACTAACCGTACACCCGGATTTTCTTCTTCCAGTTGACGAGCCAGTTTAATACGAGTTTGCTGGTTGTTCTTGCGCTCCCAAGCAGTAAATTTAGACCATGCGTTAAAGTACGGGGCCAAAGAATTATGAGTAGATCTGAAAACAGTTTCCAGATTCATTGTAAGAAGATCAAGGTCTTGGAACTCACCAGATACTTCATACCATCTAGGATCAGACTCGTATTTAAATCTAGCCATAGAAATAGCTTTAGAAATCATACGAGCTAACTTAACAGTAGAAAGCGTAGGCTCGTTCATTTTATGAACAGGTGTAACCCAATAATGAGTTACTAAATCCTTGTTGTACTGACCTTTTGGATCAGGTCGATACATACGAGAAATAAGCTGTTCATAGTCACCCGGAGTCCATGTAGGCTGCATGTCGAAAATATAAGACAGCATCTGCATGTTTTCACCTTCACGCAGCGACGTACTATCAGCTACGAGAATGTATTTATCAGGATCAGCCTTGAAAACTCGCAATACTTCTGCATCACCAGCACGATAATGCAAGCATAAATCCTTGAACTTAGTATGACGCATAAAGTGAAGAGAAGCCACTTTATGAATACCAAAAACTGCCGTCTTGTTGATGCTGTGGTCAGCCGATCTATCCTGATAAATCTTTGCCAACTCGTTATCAACACCGCGAACCATAGGAGAAATTAAATCATCACCTGTGGGGTTTTCAGACCATACTAGATACTGTTCGTTAGTATCAGGGGCTACAAGGAATTGCTCTGCTTTAGCAAGAGAACGGTCGGCTTTCATCATGAAAGCTGCTTCATTCTCATCCTCATCGTCATAGCTTTCTACATTAATATCGTCGCTATCTTCTTCCTCGTTATCATCCTCACTATTAGCTTTATTTCTAGTACTTTCAAGATCAGATTTAAGAGCAAGTTCTGCTTCTTCCATCAGCATCTGATAGAATTTTTCCTGCTTTGGTGTAAGATTAGGTGCAATAACCTTATCATACAAATCAGGAAGAACGAAAGACCAATCTTCTTTAGTAGCCGAAGACATTTGCGTGAATTTCTTCAAGCGGGCATTCAGCTTGCGAGAAGCTTCATCGCTTTTAATTAGACCACTAGGAAGATTATAATCATCCATAAATTTTTCTACATCATCAATACTACCGAAGATCATCGGGTTAATGCCATAAGACTGCCCGATAAGATCGACTGCGGTATTGTTGATAATAGTACCAGAAAGCAATGCTTTATTTTTAGACTGCGCAAGAAGCGAATAAGAGTATCTAGAACGCTTAGAATCCATATTTTTGATGTTATGCGATTCGTCAAATCTTACTACATCAAAACCAATTATTCTAAGAAGATGAAGGAACTGAGGCAGTGCAACATCGTGAAGC
>CALARN010000038.1 GCA_937889205.1 uncultured bacterium | reverse complement strand
TTTCAATTTCTTTATATTCTTGCTTATCTTCATCTGCATACTCATATGCACGCATAGTGACTAAATCAACATAACCGCTTAATTCATGCTCACGACCAATAGGATATGTAATTGCAATGGCGTTCGAAGACAATTCGTCTTGAATCATCTTTAAACTCATTTCAAAGTCACCACCAATAAGATTTAATTTATTAATAAAACACATTCTAGGAACCATATATTTGTCAGCCTGTCCCCATACCTTTGAAGATTGTGGCTCTACGCCCATTTTGCCATCAAAAATGACAACAGCACCATCTAATACTCTTAGAGATCTCTCTACCTCTGCAGTGAAATCTACATGGCCCGGTGTATCAATAATATTAATACGATGTAAAACATTGTCTAAAGTCCAAAAACATGTTGTAGCAGCGGAAGTAATGGTAATTCCTCTCTCTCTTTCTTGATCCATAAAGTCCATTTCTGCAGCACCATCTTGTACTTCACCAATTTTATGTTTCTTACCTGTATAATATAAAATTCTCTCTGTAGTTGTAGTTTTTCCAGCATCTACATGAGCAATAATACCAATGTTTCTATAGTTTTGCAGATCCTTTACTGCTGCATAATCAATTTTCGCCATGTTTATGAAAAAATAAAATTAACAAAAGCTAAGCTTTTACACCCAGCAATTTTATACTATTCTTTGAAAAAATCAATATTGATAGAAATTGAGCTTCTTTCTGGAAAAGTGTATGGATAATAATATGCGATTTTAAGAATAAAGTAAAGTAACACCGAGAGGTTAGACTTTTTTAAATACTACATATCTATTTGCCCTACCCCCCGGCCCATCTGCAAAGAACTCAGTCACAACCTCTAACTTAGCTGCTTTTGCAAGCTCCACAATCTCTTCTTTAACATAGTAATGACAATATCTGAAGGCGTAATTGTCTCTTTTCCAATCTAGCAAGTAATCTCTTTCAGCTAAATCTGCCTCGTTAATATCTAACATAGACCACGGAACAATTTTTTTTGATAATTGCTTCTCTGATAAAAAATCCCAAAAAGTTACAATTAAAAAACCTTTATCGCTTAGCTTTTCTGAAGCCGAAGTCAGTATTTGCTTTCTTAAAGCTTCTCCGGGTACATGATGCATAACACCGAGTAATACTATTAAATCAAATTGACTTTTAACTAGACTCAAATCTGGATTTGTTAAGAAATCTAGGGTAATAAACTTACAATTTGGTAAGTCCCCATAACTTTCTTGTGCATATTCTAGTAGCTTTGTATTAGCATCAATCCCAGTATAATCTTGATACTGCCAGTTCTGTAAAACAAAAGTGAGAAACCGACCATTGCCACAACCCAAGTCAAGTATTCTTTGAGGGGTAAAAGAAATTTCTGCAAAATAATCTGCCAGCCGCTGCCACCCTGCCCATGAATAACTTCTAGTTTTGGTAAAAGGCCCTGCAACCTTATTGTAAAAATCGTTATTTAGCTCAATTAATCTCTTTACAGTTGTTGCTGATAATTGTTTATTCATAGCGTAAGGCATCGATTGGACTTAATTGTGCGGCCTTCCAAGCTGGGTAAATACCAAAAATTAAGCCTATGGATACAGATACCCCCACAGCTAAGAAAAGTGAATTAAAGCTAAAGATAAAGGGTAATGCTGCTAAACTAGTAATAAAATAAGTCAAACCTAACCCAGATGCGACCCCTAAAACACCACCCAAAAAGGTAACTAACATTGCCTCAATTAAAAATTGCAATAAAATATCATTTTTAGTTGCGCCCAAAGACTTACGCAAACCAATCTCTCTAGTTCTTTCATTTACGGTAACAAACATAATATTCATAATGCCAATTCCACCAACTAATAGCGAGATTGCACCAATAGCCGCCAGAAAAGCGGTTAAGATTCCTGTTACCTGATCTAATATCGATAAGGCTTGCTGAGCACTACTAATAGTAAAATCGTTTTCCTCGTTTTCTCCTAGATTTCTTACTAAGCGCATCTTTGTTTTCAATTCATCTTGAGCCTCAGCTACCAAATCAGGACTACTAGCTTTGGCAAATAGCGACATAACCGTATTATTACCGGACAAATATTTCTGCATTGTAGTCAGGGGAATATAAATATAGCTATCCGGATTAACAAACCCATTTGATCCCCGAGCTTTAGTAACCCCAATTACGGTAAAACTAAGATTATTTATCTTAATTTTCTCACCGATAGCTGAATTATTACTGAACAAATCTTCAACTAGATCAGCACCAATAACCGCCACTCTAGACATCGTGTCAATTTCCCTATTTTCGATTGCACGACCCTGGATTACTTCAACGCCACGCACATCCCAAAAATTATTGTAAATTCCATTAATAGTTAATGAAAGATCATTGTTTTCATATTTAACTTTATAAATACTATTGCTTGAGGTTGTTATGCCCTTAACAAAAAACAATGGTATTTGTTCGATTTTTTCAAGCTCTTCCATAGAAAATGTCTGCCCCGGACTAAAACTAAAGCCCGAGCCTGAGCGTGTTTTACCTGGAATAATTGTTATTAAATCTGATCCTAAAGAGGATACACTATCTTCAATAGATGCTTGAGCCGATTGGCCAAGACTAAGAAGCGTAATCACCGCTAAAATACCAATCACTATACCAAGCACAGTTAAGAAGGTTCTTAACTTGTTTACCGTTAATGACACCAAAGCAGATTTGATTAATTGTGCGTATTTCATTTTTCCCCCTTTCCAAATATCAATCCATCTCTGATACGAATAACCCTTTGGGCATAAGCGGCAATATCTTCTTCATGTGTGACTAATACTACTGTATTTCCCTTTTCATTGATTGCCTTAAAAGTATTCAATAAGTCATGGCTTGTTCTTGAATCTAGATTACCGGTTGGCTCATCCGCAAGAATGATAGCCGGACGCATAACTAGACATCTAGCAATTGCTGTTCTTTGAATCTGTCCACCGGATAATTGATTAGTCTTGTTATGCTCTCTATCTGCTAAGCCTACAGTAGCTATAGCTTCTTTTGCGCGCTTTAATTTCTCATCATTTGAGAGTTTTTCTTTAGTATAGGTGAAAGGCAAGAGCACATTATCAAGCACTGTTAATCTTGGCAATAAATTGAAAGACTGAAAAACAAAACCAACTTCTTTATTACGGATTCCGGCAAGCTCGACATCACTCAATTTTGAAACATCATTACCATTAAGAAAATAACTACCTTTAGAAGCAGTATCTAAAAGACCAATAATATGCATCAATGTTGATTTTCCGCTACCTGAAGGGCCCATAATTGCGACAAATTCTCCTTTTTCAATTTGCACATCAACACCACGAAGTGCAAAATATTCATTCTCTTTGCCCTTATTATATGTTTTATGAACTGCTTTTAAATCAATAATTGCCATTACTCTTTTATTGTAAACCAAACGGAGAACCAGAAGACTTAGTTGCCACATTGTAGTTTATAATAACCGATTCGCCTTCTGCCAAACCTGATACGACTTCAACCCAGGTATTATTATTAATACCAAGCTCAACATCTTTTTCAAGAATTACTTCACCTTCTGATCTCTCTAAGACTCTGACAATTGTTTTTCCATCTTTAGATTGCACTGCAGCCGCAGGAATAATTAAGACATCTGACTTTGAATTAATGACAACATCAGCATCAACCGACATCCCAGGTTTAAGATTGGAGATATCACTTATTGAAGACTGCACCATATAAGTAATAATACCCGCAGCATTTGTGCTTGATTCGGCAATGCTAACTACTTCACCAGAGATAGTGTTCCCCACGGCATCAATTGTTAGTAAAACTTTTTGCCCTAAGGCGACTTTAACAATGTCAATCTCATTAACATTTAAATAAGCGCGTAAAACATCGCTACTACCAATAACAAAAGCCGGTTGCATAGCCGTTACCGAAGCGAATTCATCTTGTTTAATATTCACAGCCAATACCTTACCGGCGATAGGAGAAATCAATTTGGCATTATTTAAATTATTTTTTGCTTGTTGCACCTGTACATAAGCACTATTTACTTGTTGTTGGGCTTTTTTCACCGAGTAATCGTCAACTATGGGAGCATTTTTAAGTTGATCTCTGGTATAAACCGCTACATTAAAACTATACTCAGCTGATTTAACTGCATTTTGCAAATCAGTATCATCTAGCCTTGCCAACTGTTGACCAGCAATAACCATTTCACCCATCTTTACATTTATCTCTAATATTTTAGAGTTTAGCCTAGGATTAACATTGTAAATATTCTCCGGATTAACATTCCCACTCGCAGAAACAAGTAAATTAATCTCGCCTCTGATAACTTGTTGGGTGACAAATCCGGTATTATCTGTGGCTTGATTCATGTTAGTTCCAAAAACAATCATTAACAAGACAACAACCGCAAAGATAACAATGACAACACGCTGCTTCATGTAATTAAACAAAAAAAAATTAGTCGGAATTATATCATGATACTTATTGTATAATATCTAATTAAGAAATTAAACTTAATGAAAGAAGAATTTGACTCAGAAAAATACCAAACTCAGATTTTAGGGATTTTTAATGCCGTTGACTCTCTCTATCAAAGTAGAGTTAATAAAAGCATGTCAGATAAGATGCTGTGGCATAAAATGCAACAAATTCTTAGAGAGTTCCCTAAAGATGGTAATACTTTTTTTAGTAGAGATGAAATTATCAGTGGCTTTAAATGGCTTGCCACTAAAAAAATTATTGAACTTGATCAAGAGTTAGTAGAATTGATCAGATTAAAACCTACTCGCACAATTTCTGGGGTAGCTACAGTTACAGTACTTACTAAGCCCTTTCCTTGCCCAGGGAACTGCATTTTCTGCCCGAATGACATTCGCATGCCCAAAAGCTATATTGCAAGTGAGCCAGGTGCACAACGAGCCGGCAGAAACGCTTTTGATCCGTATTTACAAACATATAATCGCTTATTAGCACTTGAGAGTATTGGACACAACATAAGTAAAATTGAGCTAATAGTATTGGGCGGCACTTGGTCATTCTACCCAGAAAACTACCAGATTTGGTTTATTACTCGCTGCTACCAAGCACTTAACGATTTTGGCATTAGCGATCAAAGAATAGCTACTGCTGGCATAGATTTTACCGATAGACTAGCAAGTGCAACGAAAGCAGTTAAATACAACCAGTTGATAGCAAATATCAATGACAAAGAAACACAAACAGCAACCTGGCAAGATTTATTTACAGCACAGAAAATTAATGAAACGGCAATTTGTCGTAATGTGGGGTTAGTCTTAGAAACTAGGCCTGATCATATTACCGCAAAAGAAGTTGAACGCTTGAGAAAACTAGGTGCTACAAAAATACAAATAGGTATTCAAAGCCTGAATGATGAAATACTAACTGCAAACAAACGAGATACTAGTATAGCACAAATTAAAAATGCATTTAAATTACTAAGATTAGCAGGATTTAAGATTCACGGGCATATGATGCCCAATCTTTATAAGGCAACTCTTGAAAGTGATTTCGCAGATTATAAGCTGCTTTTCAGTAAAGATTTTGCTCCTGATGAGTTAAAAATCTACCCTACCTCAGTAATTAAAGGTACAGAGCTTTATGAGTTGGCTGAAAGTGGAGAATATAAGCCTTACAACACCACAGAGCTAATTGAGCTTTTGAAAAAATGCTTCCTAATTACACCACGATACTGCCGCTTGACGAGAGTGATTAGAGATATCCCCTCACAAGAAATTCATATTGGCAATAAAATTACTAATTTAAGGCAGATTGTTGAACTGCAGATGCAGCAAGAAAAACAATCATGTCAGTGTATTCGCTGTAGAGAAATTAAAAGCAAGCAAGTTGCTTGGCAAGACATTGAACTTGAAGAAATTGTTTACGAGACAACAGTCACAACGGAGTATTTCATTTCTTATAAAACTAAAGCTCAAGATAAAATCTGCGGATTTTAAAGACTTGCCATAGTAAAACAAGAAGCACGACAAGACTTGCCCATTAAAGAATAGAGTAATACTGCCAACATAAAAGCATAAAGATTTACTATTTTTCCATTTTCCCCCTGCAATAACGGGAACAATACACAAGAAATACTTGAGATAGAAATTAGGTGAATAAGTTCCTTATCAAATGGAAAATACGATGAAAGCAACAATACAAAAAAAACGCCAATGGCTTCCGTTATGGTTGGCCTATTGGCGTTCAATTTCATACTTTCAATCTT
>CALARN010000037.1 GCA_937889205.1 uncultured bacterium | reverse complement strand
ATCCACAACTTCCCAGTATTGTATTCTACAAACAGCACCCTCCCATCATCAAGTTTGGCCTGGTATATTAAATTAGAGCTACCGCTACCCTCTGTAATATTTTTTACTAAATGGGTATTGGCTTGAGTACTATCCGTTATCCACAATTCCCGACCTGATTCAGCCGAAAATGCAGTAAACAATATATTACCCTTGTCCAAAGAAACAAAATCAGTCGGACTGCTAAAGTCACCTAGGATACGACATGTATTCTCCGTAGTGCCATCAGTCACCCATAAATCCATAGAACTATCACGGAAAATCGCCTTACCATTTCCTAAGCCAACAAATTGATGAGGATCACTGGAACTCTCGCCAGGAACAATATCCCTTATTAATTTTGTATTCTCAACTGTTCCGTCCGTTACCCATAACTCTCGCCCGGTATCGGCATTAAACGCCGTAAATAAAATTAAACCACTAACAATAATCAAAATCACCCCTTCTGTGAAATATTCCTTGCTTTCAGTTTCTAATCCGGCAATTGATGCGTAGCTAACTTCTTTATTAACAAAAGACACCTCTTCACCATTATAATAGCCATGACCTTCTTCAATATTCACACTACCATTTACACTCCATTTGACCTTAATGGTTCCTAGTTTCTCGCCTGTTATAAAAGGTGTTGTTTTGGCAATATCTACACAAACTCGCTCAGGAGTATATGTTTTATTATCATAGCAAGTCCCAAAAGCCATCAATCCTGTAGATTTAAACTCTAAAACCTCGCCGTTTTTGATGTACAATCGAATCATTGCTACTGAATCTTTATCTGTAATTGGCTGAGCAACTAGATCTATTGTTTCTATTGAGCCTGGCTGTCTTTGCCCAATATCTAATGGCGTCATTGCTGTAATACCACCATTTTGTTGAGTTTCCGTTACAATAGGTGTCGTTATTCCAGTTGCTTCGGGTGTTGGATTGTTATTAAACACATCTACTTGCTTGTCTTGATCTTTGGTACTTATTAAAACCCCAACAAACAAAATATTGACTACTAAAAGTAGTACGATTAATATCGGAGCAATTTTTACAATTTTTCTTATTATCATTTATATTGAACAACTTTGTTTTGCAGTATGATATCTTCCAGCAAAACTCTGTAAATCTACATAGTTAACAACACCGTCACTATTGGTATCTTTACCCTTACAACCAGCAGTAGGGGCGGTATCTTTGCACTGCTTGTTATATGCCTTTGCAAATTCAGCTAAGTCGATATAGTTTAAAACATCATTATCATCAACATCAATTTTTCCACAGTCAATTTTGTCTTTAACTTCAGATTGCTTACATTTACAATTACCGTCTCTAGTTTGACCTGCAGGGCAAACAATAGCACAGACATTATTGTTAGGCCAATTTTCTGTGTTTTCATCACACTCATAATTTGGATAACCGGCACAGGCATCATCTTTCTTACAACCCTTAGTACCACAGCTTAAACCATCTTTAGGATTTGTGGTTGCAGTTGTGGTTGGTGTTTTTATAGGGGTTCTAATAGGGGTAGCCGTAGGTGTCTTCGATGGTGTAACCGTCGGGGTATTAGACGGTGTAACTGTAGGTGTCTTCGATGGTGTTACTGTCGGGG
>CALARN010000036.1 GCA_937889205.1 uncultured bacterium | reverse complement strand
AAGGAACAGGGGGTATTCTTACTACTGTATCTTATGATGCAAACAGTGGAGAGTTTGTAGAAATAGAGCCTAAAAATATTAAATACACTGATCCGTTTGATAGAACTTCTACACAATGGAAAGGCGAATAAATGGTAACTTTGGTGTCTAATGTAGACGTTCATGTCGCGGATAGAGTATCTAGGCGAAAAGTTTTTTCTCTACGTTCTAGTTTTGGCGATATTGAAGATCATAGCCAGCAGTTTTTAACTTTGGCCCGCGGAGAAAGCAAGGAGATAGAATTTAGTCGATTTATTTTCGCGCACTTTCGAGACGAAGTGACGCTTGAGTTAATTGATGAGGCTAATTCTACTACTATTTCTTATGAAAATCTCGTAGGTTGTTTTATTCTATCCACTGCTGGAAAAATTAGAATATCTGTAGATCCATTGTCTACTATTAGTTTAGATAGGGTTATTAATCTAGTCTATAGCTAAAAAGTTCAACTATTGGATTTATTAATTTACATATGTAGGCATTAGGAGATTTGCAATGTCCGATCCATTTAAAGAACTTCAAGACGCCTATCGTGTCTGGGAGTTTAAGAATTCTACTAATTCAGAAAAGTTAGTAGTTTTAGCTAACAATGAAACTGTTCAAGTAGCCCCTCGCGCTGTACTTAAATTGCAGTCCAATAAATTTCATCAGCTTCCTAGCATGAAAGATTTCAAATATATCATTCCGTCTATCGAAGATGTTCGTGCGGTTGGTCTTTTGAAAGTAAAGGAAGCCCCTAAATCAGATATTAGCGAAGAGTAAGGGGTAGAAAATGGTACAATCTAATTATTTCTTTTTAAGATCGTATGTTCGTCAGGAAGAATATGATCTTACACAGGTAGTAGATGCCAATAGCGGTACTATCCCTATGATTCAGGGTGAGTTCCGCCGAGGCCCTACCGATCCTACTTATGTAGCCCCTTCTTCTTACTATAATAAGTATGGCAACACTGCTGACCCGCAGCTTAGTTTTGCGTGGGATACTGCTGCCTGTGTTATCAGAGCGTCTTCCAACGTTCTCATCAATCGCGTAACGAATGAAGCTAAATACGCCGGTTTCGATATTGTCATTGATGATGACGCTACTTACGGAAAGCGTGTTCTTGGTATTCCGTTTACTGTTGGTACAGATAAGGGCTACGATAAGAGCGGGGTTATTAACACCAGTGGTGTATCTCTTATCAAATTCGATGGAGTATTAGTAAATCTCAACGAATTTGAGATTGAAGTAACGGATGGCGACACTATTGTCCCGGTAGCTGTTACCTTCTCTGGTAGCCATAATGCTACTATGCAAGCTATTGCTACTTCGTTGCAGAGCGCAATTCAGACGTTTAGCCCTGATCTGCAGGGTACTGTTGATGTTTTAGTAGAAACGTCGAGCATCACTGCAAATAGATTCACCCTAGTTATCAGGATGCCGAACGATGAGATCGGAAGAGCACAC
>CALARN010000035.1 GCA_937889205.1 uncultured bacterium | reverse complement strand
AACTTCATCAGTGTATACTATACTTACAATTACAGCCAGTATTTGTTCAATGGCATTGTCTGCTTGAGAATACACCGATTGTACTTGTGTGTTAATTGTGTCCATTATTATTCGTAAAGACCAGCCCCTGTTCACTAGTAAAGGGAAAAACATCAATAAAGATATGCTCTTTTTCTCTAATAAAAAGTGCTTCTCCAACATTAAAGGTAGATAAATCAGTACATTCCCTTTTAGTTAATCTGAATAATTCAAAACGACCGATAAAGTTTATTGAGGCTGAAGATTGTTTAAGCAAAATGCTTGTTTCGGCTTGGGTAATAATAGTTTTCGAGTTATCCGATTCTTTAAAATCCTCAGGGTTTTGAGTAATTGTTACCACCCCAGCCTTGCGTTTTCTAGCTGTTTTAACTAGATCTATATAAAAAGAAGTGGTAACTTCATCATGAAGCATCTTGTGTGCCTCATCGATAAATATCATTGTTTGTAATTCTTTTTTATCAATAACTCGATTAATTAAATTTCCAATTATGTACATTAAGGGAATTTTTTGCTCATCAGTTTGTAATTTTGACAAATCAAAACAAACAAAAGCACCATTATAATTTAGCTCTTTATGATTATTAAAAAGCCCTGATAAAGAACCATATGCTAGCTGCTGCATATCTTGATATATTCCACTCTCTTCACCGATGCAATCTTTTAATAGCCAAATAAATTTCGCAAAATTAATTATTCCGGGATTAAGAAATGTTTGTAATAACACTTTATCTAATATTGAGCTATCTTGATTTTTTGCTTGAATAAAATAAGTCAAAAAGTGTTTTAAGACTTGAATATTATTTGCTATTTCACTCCCTGATTCAGAAACTAAGATAAAAGGATCGATGCCATTGTTATTATCAAACGCAAATACCCTACCCCCCAACTCTTTAGTTAATTCAACATACTCGCCTTCAGGGTCAATTATGATATTTTGAACCCCTCTTAAAGCTAGTCTTAACATAATCAACTTTGCTGTAACCGACTTACCAGAGCCAGAAGTGCCAAAAATATTTATATTGGCATTTCTAGCTTTGAACACATCAATTAGAATTAAAGCGTTACTGTAATGATTAATACCTAAGAATATTCCTGAAGGATCGTTTAAATTTCTAGTTAAAAAGGGAAGTAAGTTAATAACTGCAGAAGTTTGCAACAACTGTTTTTCATTGATAATGTCTCTGCACAAAGGTAAGGTAGAAAGCCACGCATTTTTTTGTGCATAAGAGTATGTATTGAAAGTGAGCTCTATATCTTGAGTAGCATCTTGAAACTTTTTATGATAATCAAGCAGTAACTCACGAGAATCTGCTTGTATTGCAGCGTAAACGCTAGTTAAATAAGAACGCTCTTGATCATGAACCAAATCATTGATAAAACCCTGCACTTCTTGCATTTCTTTAATGGTTTCCGGGGCAAGACTTTGCCCCTTTTTTGACTTAGAGTTTTGTTCACTTTCAAGTACTGAAAATCTTTGCCTTGCCGCTTTTATCATAACTGCCTTATTAGTGCCTTTAATATGGTATGAAAGCTGCATGGGGATAGACAGGTTAATTAGCTTAAGCATATTACTAGCATAGAGATAACCTGGTAGCGCAGCTAAATAATAAGTTCTAATGTGTCTATCACCTACTATTATACTTCGGGCTTCTTCTTGTAGGCTTTCAGGTCGAAATTTCTTGATATAATTTGGCCCCTTGCTTTTAATAAAATTTAAATAAAGAGAAGTATTTTGTTTAAGTCTAACTTTTGCTTGATGATAATCAAGTAAATTTTGCATAAGCTGCAATGGATTCTTACAAAATTTTAAAACAGGCTTAACTTGTTCTTGGGTTGAGATTTGCGTAAATGGGTTAGTATAGAGAGATGTATTCATAACATTATTGCCTAGTAAATGAAATAAGTAACTCTTCTAGTTCTTTAGCTACAATTTGATTGATGCCTATTCCGGCACGGGCTATATTATTCGCAATTCTTGAAATCCGTTGCTCTAAATCACTAACCGCCTTATAAGTCTGCTCAATGCTATTGCCCCTTAGATGTTGTTTGAAAATCAGGTAATACTCTTTGACCGGAATGATATTATGCTTCAATAAATCACTTAATTGAGCTACATAGCTATCGATTAGCTTATGATAAACTAGACTTTGCTGTATTATCTGACTCTCATCTGTATGCTGATTTCTAATACTGGCGAAGTGATTACGAAAATCTTCAGGGATTGCCTTGCGAGTCCTCATGATAATCTGAATCTCATTTTCTTGAATTGAAGCTAAAAAATGATGCATATCATTAATAAAGATCTTCTGGTCTGGTTCTGGTAAGATAATAAGATCAATTGGCTCTAGTTTATATGCAGCAATTATATAGTTTTCGTGAAATATGAGATTGTGTTTGACATTAAGGTTAGTTAGCATAGTATTCTTCTCTTAGTTATAAAATATTTAATTATTCTAAGAAGCACTATCGGTATTGGCTGTCTATCAATTTTTGTCGTAAACAGTAGCATGATTAAACCTGCGATGATAAACGAGCAAAAAATTCTAAACTCTATACTAGTAGCTTCTGCCAGCTTCCAAATGAAAGCAATTACTGCTGCTATTAATATAAAGAAAATATTTGTATCAGTGAAAATAACTTGTCTGAGAACATTGTTTCTTACATTAATTTTATAAACTTTTGCTGCATTCATTTTTTATTATTAATAACCTGTCTATATAAATGTAATTTGATAATATTATCTCCAGATATTGATTTGTCACCACTAATCGCATCATTTCTGACGCCAATACCTTGAATATTATTTTGCAGATTATGGCTTCTACCAATATCCATGCTTTTAATTACTTTACTATCATTACTTTTATAGCTTAAGCCTATATCACCCGCCTTTCCAGCATTGGCTGCTGCAACATTACGAATATTTTCGTTATAACGCATAAGCATTTTCTTATTTGATGCATCTTGGATTTGCACATTATTCAGTCTTACCCTTTCTATACTTGTAGGACTAACGCCATCTTTAATTGCATCTTCAGCGGTTGTATAAGCAATGCCACTATTGCCTTTATCTTTTGTATCAGTAAAAAAGTCACCAGATACTTGCAACTTACCTCTATCTTTTTCAATCACCGAATAACCGCTTCCTCTTAATTCGTTTGTTAATAAGCTTCCAGAATCCATGTCACTGAATAGTTTTGAAGTTTTATTGCTTTTTTGATTATCTGCATCTCTATTACCAAAATCACTCTTAAAAATATTTTGTGGAGTATTATTTAAATTATTGCCCCAAGTAGATAATTTACCTGCGTAACTTAACGGCTTATCTATTAAAGTACTCTTTAATTCTGAAGCTGCCAAAGCAGAAGTGATATTCTGACTTACAGCTGAATAGACATCACCCCAGAGCCGAGCTGCTAAAATATTGATGCTACCCAAGAAAACTAACATCGCAATAAATATAATTAAGGCTTCAAGCGTTACCCCTTCATTAAACATATTCACTAGTACTTTATGCATTATTACGAAACCTAGAACAAAAACAGGCTGCTGAATTAAAAAGGTAGTCCATTGTTTCCAAAAATTTTTAACTATGCCACTAGTTGCAGGATGCAGACCAAAAATCAAAGCAGCCGGATAAACTGTTGCTAAAAAGAATAAGTTTAGAAATCTGAGAATAAATTTAAAGCTGATAAATAGTAATAAAAGCATCACTAAACCCAAAGAGACGATTACTGGTAACGCATAAAGATAGCTTAATGGATTAATACTGCCATTATTTCCTAATTCTAAAAAAGTCATTATTAAATCTTGAAAAGCATTGCCACTAGTGTTTGATTCTAAGCCGTCGATAAATGCTGTCAAGAAACCCGTAAGAGAGTTGTTATCTAATATTAATACCGTTAATTGGTTACATAGTAGTATCGATAAACTTAAAATATACGGTGTAAGTAGCATTAATATTAAAAGACCAAAACTTTTTATCAATAGATGTTTTAAAGATGCGTTCTCTCCATTTACAATTAAATTTAAAGCTTGCATGCTAATGAGAATAAAGCCTAACGGGACTACAATGTTTATTAACAAATTAGTTAAATCTTGTGTGGTTTTAATTTGCGTATTAGTAGATGGAAAGAATATATTTGCACTTGGATGCATACTAAAAGAGCACCAAGAAGAACCGACAACACAAGTGGCCCTGCCCGTCGGGTCGGGAGTATAACTAATAAAATTGTCGTACACTACTCCACTGGCATTGATTCCTGTTTTTAGCTGATTAATAAAGTAATTATCAGAACCGGAGTAAATTAACTCTTGTATAATACTCGTTGAATTATCTGTACTTTGACTTTGAGGATCTATACTGAATCCTTTAGAAAGAATAATTACAAACACAAAAGCTAATAACCAAAGAAGTAAATATGCTAATGCCTTTCTAGGTCTAGTTTTATAAACAAAGAGCAGATTTGCTAAAGTTGTTTTAATAAATGCACTTATTTTATTATGAGTATTTTTCAGTATCTGTATCATTAGATTAACCCCCAACAGCTGTTTTTATTAATCCGGCAATTACCGCAGCACCAAATATCAACACTCCACCAACCAGTATTTTTAGCATCCAACTTTTAACTATATCTTTTGAAGCCGTATCGTCACCACTAGCTACTAGCTTTATTCCAAGAAAAACAAGCGCAATTGTCATAATTGGCAAAGTGTAATATTGAATTGTCACAATTACACTCCAGAGTAAATTGTCTAAATTGCTAAATGCAATCACCGTGCCCTGAGCCTTCACCTGTAATGGCAATAAAAGAGAGAATATGAAAGTAAACACAAACACAAAATGCTTTTTTATTTTCATTAATGAAATAAATAAGTTTAAATAGCGTTTGCATTGTATGGTGTAATACTTAACTTTTGCTTAACTTTGCTAACTCGCTATAATAAAGAAACTAATAAATTTAATATGAAAAATAAAACTCTAGTAGTTATTTTAGTGACTATGGCCGTATTGCTTTGCTGTTGTGCTGGGGGAGCTGTAACCGGTATGGCTTATTACTACTTTAATGTCGAACAGAAGATCACCCCTTCGCCAATTAATAACGTACCAGATGAAGAAGCCTGTGTGATAGGAGGATGCAGCGGTCAATTATGTCATAGCGAATCAGAGCAAATCGATGGGATAACCACCTGTGAATGGAATGAAGAGTTTGCCTGCTTGATTGACGCAAAATGTGAACGCCAAGCCGATGGAAGTTGTGGATGGACATTTACAGAAGATTATTATAAATGCATCTTAGATCTTTATTAATCAGAATCAAGCAGTAACATTCCACCCCTTTGCATGTCCCAAAGTTTTTTATAAAGACCTTGTTGCTTTCTTATTAACTCATGATGCTTTCCCATTTCAGCAATTTTACCGTTTTCGAGCACAATGATTCTATCAGCATTCATCACCGTAGAAAGCCTATGTGCAATAATTATGGTGGTCTTCTCTTTAGCCATTTTCCATAGTGAGTCTTGAATCAACTTTTCAGATTCTGAATCTAATTGACTAGTAGCCTCATCAAATACCATTACTGGGCAATTAGCAATAAATATTCTAGCTATGGCTAAGCGTTGTTTTTGGCCACCTGAGAGCTTAATACCGCGCTCTCCCACTTGAGTTAAATATTTTTTAGGCAAACTTTCAATGAAATCTTCTAAATTAGCCATTTTTACTGCACGGCGAATATCTTCATCTGTAGCCTCAGGGTTTGGATAGCTAATGTTATATTTAATCGTATCATTAAATAGAATCGGCTCTTGTGGTACGATTCCAATATGAGCACGTAAACTAGTTTTTGTTACCTCTTTGATATCTAATCCATTTATAATGATGCTGCCCTTATCAACATCAAAGAAACGTAATAATAGTTTTACCAAAGTAGATTTACCAGCACCAGACACGCCTACAAATGCTATTGATTCATTAGGGTTAATTTTCAAATTTAGACCAGATATAACCGGATTCTGTTTGTTATAAGAAAAGTGAATATCGTTAAAATTAATAATCCCACCGCTAAGTGGTAATTCTACTGCATTATCAACATCTTTCACCTCAGGATTAAGATTAAGTATTTCTAAGTATTTCTCTAAATCTGTATAGTTTTTGGCAATTTCACGTAAACGAAATATTAAACTGAACATCTGTGGAAAGAACCGCAGGGTAAATGTCAGTACAATGACTAGTTCTCCGACAGCCATTTGGCCTTGAGAGTAAATATTTAAGGAAAGAACAAAAACAGCGACCATAGCGACAATATTGATGACACTAGTAACCAATTCAATTTGTCTAAATGAGAACATATATGCCCAAACTCTAGCCCACCATTCAGAAAATTTGCTAACTAACCTCTTTTGCTCGAAAGTCTCTTTGGCAAAGTATTTAACTGTCTCAAAGTTGATTAAATTATCGGCAACTATTCCTGAAATCTGATCATCTTTATCATTTAATGCCTTGCGAGCTGCAATATTTCTTTCTAACAAATACTTCGTAAATGCAAGCGTTACTAAAACAGATAGGGCTACAATAAGCGTTAACGACCAACTTAATACAGTAAAAGCTACTAAAATAAAAGCAAAGTCAATTACTATCATGAGGATTTCGCGATTCAGCTCATGGTTAAAAGAAAAAAAAGCTCCGTCTCCTCTGCGAATGACCGAAATCAAAGAGCCACTTTTCTTATTTGTATGATAAGCAAAATCTAAATCATGAATTCGCGAAACGACTTCAACTTTAAGCCTTCTTGAAGCTTCAAGAATGTAGTAATCAGTAATTGTCCAAGCAATAATCCCCACAACCGTCGAAACCAAATACACTCCTACAATAGTAGCGATAATATTAGTAATTGCCAGAGTATCTATACTACTGGTAGAGACTTCATCAAAAAAATATTTTATGAAATAGTTAGAGATATTGTAAAGAATTTGTGAAGCCACTATCATTATTGACCCCAATATAAAAGAGGTCTTGAACTGCCATACATAGGTATAGAACTGCTTTATAAGCTTCATCCGATAAATTCTCTCTATCAAAAATTAAATGGATTGACCATTTGAAGCATTAGTATAGCCTTAGTTCACAATGATTTCAATTAGGAAAACTCAAATTATTTAATGAATGCCTCTCTTTGCAATTTAGATTATTAAACTCAGTAAATTTTTTAATTATTATATGTCGGTAACTAAGTTCAATAATGTTATCTCTTTTCAATTCTCTTAACACTCTAGTTGTATTTTCTCTAGATAATCCCGCAATTCCGGCAATATCTTCATGGGTTAATGGCAATTTAAATATAATAGTATTACCATTCTTAGTCCCGAATAATTTAATAAAATAGCATAATGCTGAGACTACACGATTCTTAGCAGGCGAAAAATATGCTTGCATTAACCGTTGGCAGACTCGATTTAACCCTAAGGTATAGCGTCCACATAAAACTTTTAATGTATCTTTGTCGTTAAATATCTTCTCAATAAAAACATCATGCGAGATTTTTAGTAAAGTTGTGTCACTAAAAGCTTGATAATGAAAACAGTTTTCGTTAGGACAAAATAATGTTGATAATGAAAATAGACTGCCAGGTCGATATATTATTAAAGACAATTCATGCCCGCAAGCAGAAATAATATATTTCTTTACAAATCCTTTTTTAACATAATAATAAAATCCTTCCCCTTGTTCAACAACATAAATATCTTGCCCCTTTTTATATGTGACCTCACTAGTATTAGTGCAAGAGAATCTTTGGGGATCGAAAACTAAATCAACCACCTTCACTGAAGTGTATTAACAAGTGTATTAATTTAAACGCAAGAATGTGATGTAAATCACAGACATGAATATGTAAATGATTTAATATTTAGTTTCAATATCTTCATTGCACATTATTGCTTACCGCCTTTAGAAAGGAGGTGCAGAAATATAAATATCCAACAGTTCGATATAATTATTATTATGGCGATTTATCATGAAAAAAATGTTTATCAGTCTAGCATTAATAACAGCGATGCTAGTTAGCTCGGTAGGGGCAACAATGGCTGTATTTAGCGATCAGGGCAAAATATTAGGCAACTCATTTTCTACAGCAACAGTTAATATCGACCTAAGAGCCCTTGGAAGCGGCCAAATTAGTAAACCAATAAGCCTAACTGGAATGATCCCTGGAATGTGGAGTGATTGGGGCAGAGTTGAAGTGTACAACGAATCAAATAGCACACCTGTAAAAGCATATTTCTATGTTGAAAATTTAAGTGGCGCAGCTTGTAATAAAGTAAACTTGAAATTAGCAACTGGACATGCTGGTTCACTTGTTAGTGAATCTGCAATAACCATTTATGATGGAGCATTATCAGGCATCGCAGGTGCAGGGAACAGAGTAGCAATTTCTGGTCCAGGTATGATTTTCAATCCTACAATTCCCGTCAATACCACTGCAGTAGTTACACAAAGAGCGCAGTTAGACGCAACAGCATCAAATGCATATCAAAATACGACATGCACTTGGGATGAAGTCTTTGTTGCAGAGACACCTTAATCTAATTCATACTAGAGAGGCAAAAATACGCCTCTCTAGTAATAAATAAAGATGAAAATCGTGAAAATAATTTATAAAATTATAATTGCAGTAGTGATTCTATTTTTCATAATCACTGTGCTTTCTGTTCTAGGTTTACCACAAGGCTTTAGAATCTTCACGGTTATGTCTGGCTCAATGTCTCCGGCAATTAGTGAGGGTAGTGTTATTTTCGTAATACCACAAAACGAATATCAGACTGATGAAATAATCACTTTTGAAAAAACAGATAATGCTTCAATGCTAGCTACAGTAACTCATAGAGTTACTGAGATAAATTACGACGAGATTAAGCAACCGATCTTCACTACCAAAGGTGATGCTAACCAAACACAAGACATGGAACCTGTATATATTCATCAAGTAATTGGGAAAGTCGTTTTAGATATCCCCCTTATCGGTTACCCCATAAGTTTTGCCAAAACAAAGCTGGGAGTTATCACTCTTGTCTTAATACCTGCACTAGTTTTCTCCTTTTTTGAATTTAACAAAATGCTAAAAGATGCAGTAAAAGAAAAAAAAGTAAATAAAATTCAAGCCATTATAATACTAAGCTTTGCAAGTTTAGTATTGCTTACAGGAATTACTCTCAGTAGGTTTAGTGATACAGCTAAAATCAATATTAATAATTTTAATACAGGTAACTGGGAAATCTTTACATTTCATAAACCTGAGAATAAATACATTAATCACTTACTGCAATCT
>CALARN010000034.1 GCA_937889205.1 uncultured bacterium | reverse complement strand
GTAATATTTACCTTACGACTACCACCTAAATAAACTTCATCTAAAGGATTAGCGGCTTGTTTTGGCTCATATGACCATCCATGAGACAAATGGCCACCATCAGGCAAATACATTGACAACATCGTATCCCCAGGTTGCAATAAAGCCAAATATACCGACAGATTAGCGTTGCTACCTGACAATGCTTGTACATTTACCCCCCAATCGGATGGAATGCTAAATACCTTTGCCGCTCTCTCTTGCGTTATGATCTCTATAGCATCAATAATCTGATTACCCTCATAGTATCTCTTTGAGACATTGCCTTCTGAATACTTATGCATTAAAGGTGAGCCAACAGCCTCTCTTACTGCTGCAGAGAAAAAATTTTCTGAAGGAATCAATGATAATTTTGTATCTTGTCTCTTACATTCAGCCATGATAAGCTTTTCCAGTTCTTTATCTTGTCTTTTTAGATTTTTAAATCTAATCATATGCTTGGGGTATAATATTTAAGTTAAGATATATGTTATCATACAAAAAGACTCAATATACAAACTCTATGCATATAAAAAATCATAAATTTAAACCTGGTAAAAAGGTAGCAATTATTGGTGGTGGATTCTTAGGATTAAGCCTAGCTTACTATCTTGGCAAAGCCAATATTGAAACAGTTTTAATAGAAAAACAGCAAGACTTAGGTGGGCTAGCAAACACCATAAAAGTTAATAATGGAAATTTAGAAAAATACTACCATCACTTGTTTAAAAGTGACTCTAGCATCTACAGCCTTCTCAAAGAATTAGGTATTGCTGATAAATTGGAATGGATACCGGCAAAAATGGGAATTTTCATCAATGATAAATTGCACAATTTCTCAGGGCCACTAGATCTATTAAAATTTGAGCCATTACCTTTCTTTGCTAGAATCAGAGCAGGAATCGTTTCTTTCTATTTGCAAAAATTTGCTAATCCTAAGCACTATAAAGAAGTAACAGCATTGGCGTGGTGCCAGAAAAACTACGGATCTACTGTAACTAGAATATTATGGGAACCATTACTTAAATCCAAATTTAACGATAGCTATGATAAAGTCGCCATGATTTGGCTTTGGGCAAGGCTTCATGATCGAGGTAGCTCTCGTCCAAACCTTTTTGCAGATGAGCAACTAGGTTATATTAAAGGCAGTTTTAAAACTGCTATAGACACTTTAGAGCAAGCATTAAAAGATACTCATGTTAAAGTCTATAAAAATTCTGGGATTCTAGATTTTCAAGATGGGGGCAGAATTCATAAATTAGTCTGGCGTGACCATAAAGGGAAAATGACACAAGCTCACTTTACACACATTGTAGCCACAATTCCACCGGAACAATTTTTAGACATATTCAATGCACCAAAGCCTTATAGCAAACAATGGCAATCTATAGAATTTATTGGCGCTTTATGCATAAACTTGGTATTAAAGAAATCTCTCTCCCGCTATTACTGGACGAGTATTAACAATCCTGCAGAACCATTTGTTGCATTAATTGAGCATACCAATTTAGTTGATAAAGCTAACTTTAACAATAAACACATCGTATATTTAGCAAAATACTGCAAAACTACTGATGCTATTTTTCAAGCAGATGAACAAAAATTAAGGACATATATAATTGATTTTTTGCATAAAATAAATCCTGATTTTAGCCCTGATTGGATAGAATCAATGAGTTATTTTAAAGCATCCCAAGCACAACATATAGTTAAAACTGACTATCAGATTCCAGAATATAAATCTGGCATTAAAAATGTATATTTAGCTCATTTTGCCCAAATTTACCCACATGACCGCGGTACTAACTATGCCGTGGCTCAAGCCCAAGAGTTATTTAAACTAATCAAACAAAGTAATTAACTATGAACGATATCTGGATAATAGCTCGTTTTTATTTAGCATCATTAGTTTTTCAATTTATCGGGTTAGGATTTTTGCAACCACTAATGCACAAGTGGCAAGATAAGGGTTATGGGGTTGCAAGACTTGTAGGTTTAATTGCAGCAGCGATACCACTTTGGTTTTTGGGCTCTATAAAAATCGTTCCTTTTAACGACATAACCATTGTCATCTTTGTTGTAATAATGTCCGCTCTTTCGTTCTGGCTGCTGCGAAAATACAAATTCTCTTTTAGTAAATACATGCTGGTACAAGAGATTATCTTTTTAGCTATATACATTGTTTGGACGTTAATCCGTTCCACAAACTCAAAGATTGAAGGTACTGAAAAGATGATGAATCTAGCTTTTATGAACTCAATTGAAAGAACAGAATTTTTTCCACCAGCTGATCCGTGGTTTTCGGGTCTTACAATTAATTACTATTACCTTGGTCATTATATCTATACTTTCTGGGGGAAATTTGCCGGAATTGCCATGGCTTATGCCTACAATCTCTCGTTAAATGTCATAATAGCACAGACATTCATTGGCACCATGAGCATTATCGGCGAACTTACCGGTCTTGCCAAAAAGCACTTCCGCCTCAACTTTCTTTTAGGCTTCGGAGTCGCAGCTTGGTTATGTTTTGGTAGCAATCTACATTATCTATATAGTTGGGTAGATCAAGTCATCATTAAAGGCCAAGAATTTAACTACTGGTTTCCTGATGGCACTCGCATAATTCCATTTGTAATTGATGAATTCCCCGCCTACAGCGTTGCCTTAGGGGACCTACATGGACACTACATGGGCATGCCTATGATTACACTCTGTATCGCCTTACTCTTTGTTAGTTATAAAACAAAAATCACTAGTCGGCTTAAAGTCTTTATGAACTTAGGTATATCAATACTGCTATTTTCTTTGTATGGCATTAACTCTTGGGATTTCATTACAGTCAATTTTCTCTTTATCTTACTGCATTTTTATCAGGCAATTACTCTAAAAACAGACTGGAAAGATAAAGCGATAAACTTCTTAGTTGTGCAATCGGCTTTATTTCTGCCAGGGATTCCATTTATTCTACCTTTTTTATCAAATTTCAAACCAGCCGTTTCGGGTATTGGCATCGTCCCTTTAACTGCGCCCAGAGAGTTTTTACCCTATTTGCAAATGTGGGGAGCTTTTCTCATTGTAAATATATTTGCAGTAATTACTTTCTTCATCACTAGCATTCGACGCAAACTCATTTATCGTTATGAAATTGCTGCTTTGATAAAAAACCGTCACAACTTAGTATTTGCAATTATACTTATTATCGCGGCTTTGTGTTTAATTCTCGGTGTAGAAGTCTTTTATGTACGCGATATCTTCGAAAAAGATAATGGCGCTTACTTTAGAACTAACACGGTTTTTAAGTTTTACTTCGCCGCCTGGAATATTTGGGCCATTGGTACAGGGTATTTAGTTTACGCAATTTTCAAAGCCATTTATAAAAATCCTTGGAAGTTTGCCTTTCCATATCTGATGACTTTTGCAGCTTTGTTACTAATCATTTGGGTAGGTTCAGTATTATACATCTTCGAAGCAGTAGATGATTTTTATAGTTGGGGTAAATTTAAAGAAGGAGGCAAATTTAAAGTTGCAGAGCTTCTAGAGGGCAAAATTCCGTTACTCTACGATGATATTAATGGGAACATCTATATCGAACGGACAAAAAAAGCAGATTATGCCATCATTAACTGGCTCAATGAAAATGTATCGGCAAACGCTGTAGTACTTGAAGCAGTCGGAGATGCCTATACATATTACGCTAGAATATCAACAAATACTGGGCTTAATACAATCATGGGTTGGCCTACGCATCAATGGCAATGGCGTAATAATACCAAAGAAATTTATGAGCGCAAAGATGATGTCGCAACAATTTATCAAACCAAAGATGAAGATGAATTTACCACGCTTATTGATAAGTACCTTGTTGACTATATCGTTTACAGTGATCTGGAACAAGAAAATTATAAACCTATCAATTTGAACTTAATTAAGAAATACTATGATGAAGTCTTTAGTTTTGAAAATGCAAAGATCTTCAAATACAAGTATATTGAAAGTAAAGATTAAATTAAGTGTTAGTTAGCAAATTTTTCTGCGGCAAGTACAGTGTTTTCTATCAAACACGCAACCCCTAATGGACCAATACCATTTGGCACGGGGCTTAACCAGCTTGCTATCGAGCTAATATCACTATCTCCTAAATCGCCTTGAATTTTATTTTCAAATTTAATAAAACCGGCATCAATAAACACAACACCTTGTTTTAGCTTCTCTGGAGTTATAATACCGGGCTTACCTACTCCTGAAATGACAATATCAGCCATCGCTAGATAATTATCTAAGTCTTGAGTATACGAGTGAGCTATCGTGACGGTAGCATTAAGGTTTGTTAAAATTGCAGCCATTGGCTTGCCAATGATAACTGAACGATTAATGATAACTATTTGTTTTTTAGCTATATATCGTTCAAG
The DNA here is from genome assembly GCA_937889205.1 of uncultured bacterium. Lineage (GTDB taxonomy): Bacteria > Patescibacteriota > Dojkabacteria > B142 > OLB20 > CALARN01. Next base: position 7,874 of record CALARN010000034.1, on the reverse strand, counting down.
CGCTTCCCCTTCTTGTGCTGCAATCTCTTTTAGTACTGCCAGTACAGCTCTTGGCGTTGCAGGAGTCACAACTTCATGATTATGCCATAGGCCACCCAATGATGCGGGATTAAGCCCGTCGACATCTTTTGAAACTGGTATTAATGCAAAGGCCGACTCAACGTCGATGCCATCGGCAGGTAATTGTAAGATGATTCCATGTACTGCAACATCATTTGCTAAGTCAATGATTAGATTCTGTAAGGCATTGTCAGACATTTCTTGATATCTATGCAACACTACCTTCACACCCGCTTGCTCTCCAGCAGTTATTTTCTTATTAACATATACTTCACTAGCTGAATTATTACCAATAAAGATAATATCTAACCGTGGTTGATAATCTAGTCCAGCAGTTGTTAACTTCGCCTGATTTAGTATTTTTTCAGCTAGTTGCTTACCGTTTATTTTATTCATCTCTTGAGAGTAATCTGTTTACTTGCTATATTAAATTTATCTATTCAAATATTATACCAAATGAGAAGCAAAATTATTATTCGATTAGGGCCTAAAATCACATTACCACTTAATTTATCTTTTCTAGATATTCCAAAAGGAAAACTGGGAGTGTTTACTCTGGTTGATAAACTCAGCCTAATTATTTCCTTAATACTGATACTTGGCGTTCTTACCTGGGAACTATTGGGGCAATCAGCCGGTGGTAGTTTGACAACTATTATCTATGGCTTTGTGATTATATTGTTCTTCTTATATGTTTTAAAAGTGGCCCTTGCAAAAAATCAACTAATTGACCAAATTGCCTTTGATATTCCTTTACTTATCTTTACAACTTTCATTGCATTGTCATTGTTTATGGGTACAGCCATCTTTAAGAATTCAACTAACATCTGGGGTGGCAGCTCACTGAGAATGCTAACAGGTGTCTCAATTATCGCGTATTGGTTTCTTTACTATCTATTAAACACAAACCTGCTAAAAAGAAAATTAATTCAAAAATCTTTGCTCGCATTTTGGCTAGCACCTTTATATGCATTATTGGTATGGTTAGTTACTTTTTCAGACTTGTTACCAGATCAACAAGTCGTATTAGGATTAATGCTTCCGGCTAGTATTTGGCTAGTTCTCACTCAAAGTAAACATGTTTGGCTTCATGTAATCAATGTAATAATTTCGCTAGTAGTATTAATTACATTTGCAGATAGAACTGTAATTGCAATCAATATCATGATTTTTACAATAAGCATGCTGGTTATTGTTATAAAGAATAAGAATAATTTGGTAAAATTGTTTACACAGCTTGATAAACTTCCAGAAGCTAAAAATCAATGGATGACGTATATACAGCAAAACAGCACGGTTATCTATTTAATGGTATCAGCCTTAGCATTCGCGATTGGAGTATTCTGGGCAGTTAATAAGCTTACCAATGTAGTTTTTGATCCTTTGTTATTAGGCTTTTACTCATTACAATTTAACGATATTACTAGCCTACTTTTAGGAAACGGTCTTACTACAATTTCAGCAAGTACAATACTCCGCTTCATCCACATCTACGGATTAATCCCCACACTCGCTTTAGTTGGTTGCGGTGTAGTTATTATTAGAGAAATGTTGAAAACTTATAAAGTTGCTTCAACCCAAAGCATTAAAGGCATCATTGTTTGGTTATTAACTTCTGCTCTTGCTGGGTTTTTATATTTATTGTTAGCAGGAGCATACATTGAAACTTTAATTATCACTCTTCTAGTTCAATTATTATTTTTTGGACTAATTAAACAATTTGTTGATAATAAAACAATATCAACAAGAAAAGTGGAAATGGTTGACTTTACATCAATTAAAAATATTAGAAACCGTGACTATTTGAAGATTTTGCAAATTTGTTTCATTATTCTTGTATTTTTTGCGGCATATTATTTGTTAAGTTCTTTAAATTATATTAATATTTTTCTAGTAACTAATTAACATTAATGAATTCTAAAAAGATATTAGTAGTTATTTTATTGATAACTACTGTAATTATTGGAATAATAGCGATTTTCTTAATCGCTAGTTTGACTAGTACCCCTCAAGACATTGATGATAATATACCAACCATTACAGTAGCCCCAAGTATTACCGCAACACCGGCAGAAGCTGCATCTTGTGGTAAAAGTTGTACAAATAATGCATGCGAAGAGGGCAATACTTGCTTAGTTGTCGGTGGTTTTAAACGCTGCGTTGCAAATGCATGTTTAGACGAACAAGGAATTCCATTAATAAATACTGGTTGTGGTAGTAATTACTGTACTAGTGACGAGACCACTCCAACAACAACGGTTGTTGTCACTCCTACTCCTACCTCAGCGGCAGAAATTAATCTTGATGTAGTAAAAAGAGCTATATATCAATGTTCATCTCAATCAGCTAATCGGGTTGTTCAAATTGAATTAGCCATTACAAATGAAACTGACGCTCCAGAGCAATTAAATATTTTAGATAATTTGATTACTTCCTTTTCTACTGATTTAGTACTTACCGATTCAATTTCTAATAATGGTTTAATTAATGCAGGCAAAATTGAGTGGCAAAAAATAACCGTACCAGCAGGAGCAACCATAAAACTTGTTTATAAAGTAAATTTGCCTGAAGAAGCAAATGGTAAGACTTTTTCCAATACTGTAACTATCACAAATAGTGAAATGGCTAAGTATGAGCAAGCCACTACATATATTATTGAATTCTTACCCTGTACTGATCTAGAAAGTGATCAAATAGCCATGATATTTGGAGGCTTAGTCTTGTTAGTAATTGGTATCATGTTCTTTAAACTTCAATGGAATCAAAAAATTGGTAATTATTTCTGGAGCCACGGATTAGAGAAATCTTACTCAGAGGCAAAATCTTTCACAGAAATAATGAGTGATAAAGTAACAACACTAAAACTTACAATTTCACTATTCTCAGAAGGAATGACGAAGAGAATAAAAACATGGCGTAATAACAACAAACTAAGCGATACAGAAAAATTCGAGCAAAAATTAGTTAAATCTGATAAAGATGAATAAAAAACACTTTTTAACAATAGCTCTTTTAGTAGTAGTAGTAGTAATGGGTGCTGCCGGCATATATATAGGGTTAAACATGCCTAAAGAAGTTGAAGAACTACCTGAAACGGGAGTGGCAGGTGTCACTTGTAGTTGTAACAGTTATAGCACTTTTTGTGGTGGAGAATGGTGCAATTTTGATGGCTATTCTTCAAAAACCTGCCTACCAAATTACACTATGTCATGTGGTGGTTTGAATAATGCCTCTTGTAAACTGCCTAAAGATAGTTGTAGATGTAGTTGTGATGGCTGGCCAAACCCAAAGCCCGGCTACTATACAATTCCTTGTGGAAGATTTACCGGTGCTAAGAATCAATACCAAGAGTATTATACTACGCTTTGTGAGGCATGTAATAATCCATACTTCTGTGTGCAATGTTATGAAAAAAAGATGGTAACCACTCCTCCACCGCCAACTACTACTGCGCCACCACCAGTTACCACCAAGCCACCTGTAACAACTAAACCTCCAGTTACTACGACAAAACCTCCTACTACTTTACCCGTGACTACACAGCCACCTGTGACTACAATTATACCTGAAACTGCATTAATTAGTGACGAAGTAGATAGGATGCTCATGGGATTTGGTTTACTTACAATAGGCTTAATGTTTTTCGGTTTTAATTATCATGTTAAATTTGGCAACTGGTTCTGGAATATTGGAAATGATAAACCACAAGGAATAATTGATGAGAAAGGTAAAAAAATGATTTCTAAAGAACGAGAAGACTTCGAAAGCAAATTCTAATAAGTTTGATGAAAAAGAAAAATTTATTAACTTTAATTTTAATTCTGTTAGTATTACTAATAGGTGGTGCGGCTGTGTATGTTGGATTGCAAATATCTCAAATACCAACAGAACTTCCAGAAACAGGCTTTCTCGAAAAAATTGATGGATTAGAAGCAAACTTCCATTGTCCTGGTGGCTATTTATCTTATTACAAAGACGATTCATTAGGAACATACTGTGTAACTATACAAGCACCAAGCCGCATAGGTTTTATTTCAAAACACTGGTGTAATGTATCTACCTGGGGAGAAATTTCAAATGGATGCAACTGTCCGGCAATGTCTTCATGTGCCGCTGTTCATTACATGGCCAATGGATCAGTTTATCAGAAAGGAAATTATTCACCAAACACTGCTCAATGTAAATGTACTGCAGGTGGTCCTTCCGGAACAGATTGTACTAGTGCAACTGCGGGGGATTCATGCGTAATTAATCTCTTTCAAAATATGTCTAGTCCTCCTCAAACTATTTGTTTAGATAGAGTAAGAGGGGATAGATCGAAAACATTTTGTGGAGGACAACAAATAGATGCATCAAATGTGGCAGGTGAAAAGTGCTACTTATCTGGTTTAATGGCGAATGTTCCCGAGTGTCAAGAAGCTCCTCCTCCTACAACACCTCCCATAAAAATTGCTTGCGAAGACTGGGGTTGTGCAGAAAATGGATTATCTGGAACGGCAGCTGACGCTCTATGCGAAGGTTGGAGTACTACAAATAGTAAATATGAATGTAAAGAAGGTTTAGTTAATCCAGTTAATGGAAAGAAGGGGCAATGCCAAATTGTTCCTAATAATTATTGTCCAGGTCAAGCTCAATCAGGCCCTTGTGAATGCAATGATGTTCCAGTTACTACACAGCCACCTGTTACCACAAAGCCACCCGTGACTACTAGACCACCGGTTACGACTATTATACCGCCAACTACAACCGTTCCACCTACTACGGAACCTCCAATAACTACAATGATTCCGCCTACTACACAAATACCTGAAACAGCTTTAATCAGCGATGTAGTAGATAGAATTATCATTGGCGTCAGTTTATTAATAATTGGCTCAATGATATTTAGTTTCAATTACCACATTTTGCTCGGAAGTTTTCTTTGGAAGCATAACCCCTTCAAGTCAAAATCTGATAAACAAAAAGAATTTGAAGATAAATTCTAAGATATTTGCATTCATAACAACAATTTGTTTTACTATACTTAATAAATTGTATATTTATACTGGTATTAATGAAGAAGAAATCTTTGCTGACTATTGCATTAGTCGTTTTTACGCTAATTGCTGGTAGTGCTGCTGTTTATATTGGATTACAAATATCTCAAGTCCCCGAAGAACTGCCCGAAACAGGAGTATCAGGTGTAACCTGTCGTTGTGATAGTTATAGCACTTTTTGTGGTGGAGAATGGTGCAATTTTGATGGTTATTCTGAAAAAACATGCCCACCAAATTACACTATGTCATGTGGTGGTTTGAATAATGCCTCTTGTAAACTGCCTAAAGATAGTTGTAGATGTAGTTGTGATGGCTGGCCAAACCCAAAGCCCGGCTACTATACAATTCCTTGTGGAAGATTTACCGGTGCTAAGAATCAATACCAAGAGTATTATACTACGCTTTGTGAGGCATGTAATAATCCATACTTCTGTGTGCAATGTTATGAAAAAAAGATGGTAACCACTCCTCCACCGCCAACTACTACTGCGCCACCACCAGTTACCACCAAGCCACCTGTAACTACACAGCCACCGATAACTACACAACCACCTGTGACTACTCAGCCACCGGTTACTACACAACCACCTGTGACTACTCAGCCACCGGTTACTACTCAGCCACCGGTTACTACACGGCCACCTGTAACTACACGGCCACCGGTGACTACTCAGCCACCGGTTACTACGAAACCACCGATAACTACACAACCACCTGTTACTACTCGACCACCGGTAACGACAACTGTGCCCCCAACAACTACTATTCCCGCAACAGCATTAGTGAGTGATGAAGTAGATAGAGTATTAATTGGATTTGTATTGTTAGTATTAGGTTTAGCATTATACAAATCAGGTTTTTATGTAAATATTGGTAACTTATTATGGAACAGAGGAGGAGATCAAGTATGGGGTGGCATTAGTGGAACAGGAGAAAAATTAAATAGAGGCTTAGATTCAATCTGGTATAACCTAGTTGATATACAAAGCGACATCGACTCATTCTTTATGAAGATTGGCTATAGATTCTCTGCTTTGTTAAAACTAATAGCCAACTTCTTTTTAAGCATTTATGATCGTATCTCGATATTAGTATTATCAATTGTTAGCGGTATTTTAAAACTAAGTATCTTAACTGTTAAAACTATTAAGAACCTTGATAAGAAATTTGGTAGAAAAGACAAGAGAAGCTCATTTGAAGAGAGAATATTAGAAGAATCTCAAGAAGATTAGTTCTAAATTCTTGAAAATATGTTAAAATGTGTCGTCGTAGCAAGCGACACATTTTTTATCGGAGCGTAGTTCAGTTGGCTAGAACGCGCGGTTTGGGACCGCGAGGTCGCAGGTTCAACTCCTGTCGCTCCGATTTATTAATCCACCCTCAGTACCTTCTTTTCAAAAAGCAATTGTTTATTAAGCGATAAATTAATATAATTGAGAATACTAAATTATTAACGAGTATTGATGTCGAAACTGATTTTATGCTCAAATGGTGAAATAATACATCCACAATATATCGATTTATATCTACCAAAACCCCTAATTGACTGCTCAATATTATACATAACCACAGCATCAAAAGTAGCGTCAGATGATAGTTTTGTAAAAGCCCATAAAAACCGCATGAATGCTTTGGCACTGAAGTATGAGGAGTACGATATTACAGATAAATCAACAGAGGATTTAAAAGAAAAGTTCTCACATTTCGACATAGTTCATATAGAAGGTGGAAATGCCTTTTATCTACTTAAGATAGCCAGAGAGACCGGTCTAAAGTCCGCTCTTAAAGATTTCTTAGATAATAATGGAGTATATATCGGGACCAGTGCCGGTACGTATATTGTTGGAGAAACTATCGATACAGCAGCTTGGAAACCCGGCCGTGATAAGTTTGGTATCACAGATAACACAGCTTTTGGATTCGTTCCGTTCATTTTTAAAGCTCATTATACTGATGCAATTGAAGATACTGTTAAGGCAAAGGCGAAAAAACTAACACATAAACTATATCTTCTTAAAGATGGTCAAGCATTAGTTTGTGAGGACGGGCAATACAAACTGATTAGCAAGAGCTAATTGCCGATTTGTAGGCTTGGTAACGGATTAATAAGCTCTCCAGTAATTAAATCTTTTATTGCATAATGTATATGTGCCCCATATGAATTACCAGTATTACCCATTACTGCTAGAGGTTGCCCAGCAATAACAGGTGCCTCATCACCTAAGGGCAAGAAATTTCTAGCATTGTGAACCATCAAAACAGCGTGTCTTTTATCATTACAAATTAGGTAAATATAGTTCGCTCCAGCAGCATCTTGTAGTGACCTTGCACTCCCCGAACAGGTAGCAAAAATAATTACTTCTGATGTGAGTTTAAAAGCTTGATTTTGTTGATAATAGCTATTACTAGGTACTATGTCTATTGCTTTGTGCCAACGATGGTAGTACTTATAATAGTTAGCATCATTAAAGAATGCGGTGATATAAATATTATCAACGGGCCCCAGAGGTGACAAGTAAGGACTAGCAGAATTCATAAACCCGGTCTCAAGATACCCCACAAGTGCGGCAGGTGTTTCTGATAAAAACTCACTAGATATTTGAGCATAATTGGGGAAAAATACTGCTGAGATTAGGCCGCAGATTATAAATAGCATAGCAATGGCTATAAATATAATTATTGCCTTCATGCGCCACATTATTGCTACGATTGTTTTAGCAGTAACTACATCAGGGTATACCATACTAGATCGGAAGAGCGTCGTGTAGGGAAAGAGTG
>CALARN010000033.1 GCA_937889205.1 uncultured bacterium | reverse complement strand
CGCTTTACACAGGCACGGCGGATAACGCATAAAATGCGCTAATTTAATAAGAAGAATGGAGCTTATTCTATGGCTAATAAGGCGCAAAAAGTTATTGTAAGAATTGGTATGTCGCAGGAAGTACCGGCTCTTGCTATTGGGGAATTAGGTTGGGATATAGATTATCATCGTCTTCGTGCTGGTGATGGCTCATCTACTCCTACTATGATACAAACAACGAAATCTATAGGACCATTTGAATATAATTTCATTGATTATGTTCAATACCCTGAAATCAGAATGTTACCAGAAGGAACTGTTGACGGCGTAGATATTTCCGATCTAAACGCTGCCAACGGTTTTGTAGTTCGTAGAGGTAATAATCTATGGGCACATAGATCGCTTACAAATACAGATACTTATATTACTATTGTCAATCCTGCTGGCACGGCAGGTAATCCGGTTATTAACTTAAGTTCAGAAATAGTTGATCGTATTCTCGATTCGCTTACAGAAGTTGCTGTTGATGATATTACTATCCATGGTAACGGTAGACCAGAAGCTCCCCTTTACGCTCACCAAGCATCTTATGCAGATAGGGGTGTAGTAAGACTAGCTACAGGCCAAGAAGTTATTGACGGGGTATCTAGCAGCAAAGCTATTACCCCTGAAAGCTTAATCGCCAGAACAGCTACTTTTACTAGAACAGGTCTTATTCGTAAGGCAACTTTAGAAGAAACGGAAGCAGGGGTTAATACGGATACTGCTGTTGTCCCGGCATATTTGCATAATTATGTCGAGAACTATGTTGAAAATTATTTTGAAACTAATATTGTAGGCTACTTACAAAAAAGCCGAATTTATACGGTAAGAAAAGTAGGCTCAGTATTTATGGATACTAGCGAACAGAATCTTGTTCTAGATAAAGCCGACATAACATGGCCTAGAATGATTAATCTGGTTGCTAGATCCTCTAGCAACCAAGACGGTTATCCTTGGTATTTAGTATGGAAATATGGTAGCAAAATTATCGCAGTATCTGCCACACCATCAGAATTACATAAAACATCCACTGCTAGAGGCGTTACTGTAATTGACGGTAAGATTTATATAATAGGTATCGCTAGTAATAGTTACCAAGGTTTTGAAAGTACAGACGTAGAAGTAGCTACAGATGGTGACTATCTTGAATATATTGGGGATGCTACATCATCTACTGTGACTTTCAAACGGGAGGCAGGTGGTCAAGCCCTAGGCGGTCTTGTCGTACCTCCTAAAACTTATTACTTTTCAGTAAGAGACTATTTAGATTAAAGAGGCATAAAATGGCCGGTATGCATTGGCAAATAAGAACAACAGAGTCTAATATTATTCCAGATGGATTATGGTATGCAGAACCTGTTTTCAATATTATAGAAAATCGTCTTGGTATTATGGACGATATTTTCTTAGGCTGGCTACCGGCCATTGATGATGTTAATGACTTTGTTATAAATACAAAATATTCATTATCTGGTAAAAGTGGACCTTACTCCAGAATGCGAATGCATTGGGATGCCATCGATGAATTAAATGTTATTCATATGCATCCTAATCATCCATATATGGAAAATAGCGAAATACCTTCGTCTATAGCTGTGTTTTCCAAAACAGCGCAGACTATGATAAAAGCTACCCCTGACGAAAAATTCAATAATGGGTCAGCTAACTCTATCGAAGATTTTACTATTCAAGACGGCTATTATGAACACGTAACTTTAAATGTAGAATCTACTACTGATAGCGTTAAACAAGATGCAGGTAATGGGTTCATATGGGTAGATAATCCTAGCGATAAATTCAATATTACTTTAGCTAACATCGGTGGTGTAGATAACTCTTTTGCTATTAAGAATAAAAACAACGGAAATCAAACCTTTCATGTTGTCGGTAGAAATGCGTTAGGCATTAAAGTAGAGGCTAGCGATGCTATCTCTCACGATGTATGCAGAGGTATTGGCTTTCGTTC
>CALARN010000032.1 GCA_937889205.1 uncultured bacterium | reverse complement strand
GGTATGACCTTATTACTGCTTCGACTGGTCACGCTATTATTAGATCTATCGCATCCGGCATTGCCTACAGTCAGTTTTCCCTTGAGCGTGTTTATCAAGAAGCATTCTTATTTTCTGCTACTTCTAAAAGTGCAATCTTTTCAGGAACTCGTCAGTTAGGTATTAGACCTCAAAGACGCCAACCCGCTCGTGTTAATGCTCAGATTTCTAGAGCAGAAGCAATAGATATTCTGACTATTCCGGCATATTCGGTATTTACTATCGGTGATATGAAGTTCTTCAACAGAGAAGCTATTATCTTCAATGTAAATGTATTTACTACTACAAAACAGCTATTCCAAGGTGTGTTGCAGTATGAATCTATTACTTCTGATGGAGAACCTTTTCAGAAGTATACTATCGGCGCTGGTGAATCTAATGCATCGGATATTGATGTTAATCTAACGGTTGACGGTGTGCTTTGGGAACGTTCGATAGATGGTATCCATTTATTTGATCGTGAGCAGCAAATTTATCATGAAAACACGGCACAAAACGGTGACATTGAAATCAGCTTCGGTAATGGTGACTATGGAGCAATCCCGCCATTAAGTTCTACTATTGAAATTACATGGGTAAAAACTTTAGGTGATGGTGCAAACACTCCGGCTTCTGGTATTTCTGTTAAAATGGATAACCCGCCTGTAGGTGTTACTATTAGTGGGACTACAATTACCAATATCGAAAATGGTGCAGAAATAATCAGCCATGAGATCTATAAAAAGATCGCACCTGATATGTATGCTGCACAAGGTCGAGCAGTAAGACGGTCAGATTTTAAAGCACAGGCTATTAAATTCCCCGGAGTTTATGATGCGCTGTTTCAAGGTCAGGCAGAGCTTGCCCCCGGTCGTCGTTCGATGATGAACGTAGTAGGATATACACTACTAACCGATGAAAACTGGACATACGCCAACTATCAGAATTTCGAAGATAAATTTATCCAAGATTTAGCAATCTATCGTTTGGAAATGCTCCATATCCCATCGGCACCTATTGTTCACAACATCAAAGCTACTATTTACTGCAAACCGGAAGCTGACTTACAAGACGTATATGATACTCTTGTTGAAAATATGAATAAACTATATGCACCTAAATTAAATTTCTTAGGTAGAAGCATATATCTGTCAGATATTTCCGATGTATTAAATGGTAGAAATGATTCATCCCCGGATGAAAGATTAGAGCAGCTTATTAGCTACATTATTATCGATCCATCTGTAACTGATTTGATAATTACCAACAAAAGGTATTATGCAAAATTAGGTACTCTAGATTTGACTATGCGTCATACTACTAGAGATGGTTATTCAGGCCGACTGGATATTGCCCCTAACCAAGCTGATACTACTGTCATAACGTGAGTAAACCATGTTCAATAAACGCCCTAACATGCTCAAACAACTAGCCAGTGCTTTGGGCGAAAATGATATATGGAGAAATCTTGCTACTTCTGTATCCAAAGTCATGGACGAGTTAATTGAAGATCCTCGTTATACTATGGCTAGAATTAGAGAAGCGGAAGTAGTGCAGCGTGGTGATTGGGTTGAGACCCCGGAAGGGATAGGTAAAGTTACTTATTATCGAAGGGTTAGAAGTAATATAGATAACAATAACAATACCTATGACTTTCAGGATTATCTTGAAGTGCAAATTGAGGGGAAGGGTTTTGCTACCCTTCCCGTTCAAGTGCTTCATGATAAGCAAACATTAGTAAATCAGGCTAGAAACCTGGGTTTTGACTATTTTTCGTCTTCTATTCAGGACGACGACTATGCAAGAATCGTTACATATCTTTCTAAACTTTGGAAAGCTAATGGTGGTAGTCATTTTATCGATTTCATTGGGTTTATTAAAAGAACTAGATTTGAAATTGAACAACTATGGACAGAGGCTATTGGCGACCCCGGCGATCCTTCTATTGGAACTGACCCAGCCAATGATTTAGACTACTACCCTAGTCTAATGTCGCGTAGTGA
>CALARN010000031.1 GCA_937889205.1 uncultured bacterium | reverse complement strand
TATGCCGAAGGTAATTTAAATGGCATCGTAAATGCAGCTGGTAGATTACAAGATGTACTGAGAATTCTAAAATGTGATCCTAATTCAAATATTGATTTCAATTTACTTGAAGGATTGAATATTTTAGAGATAGGTTGTGGGCATCCTCTATATACATCTAACAATATATTCAATACTAGAAATCCGTGGACTCCGATAATCGCAGGAATTTACGGAGCTAATTCTTATGGTCTTGACATTGGTAGTAATCCATATGCGCATGAAATATCAGTTCAAGAAGTTGCGAGTACTATAAATATTGCTCCAGAATCATTTGACCCGTATTACCATATAGTAGGTGATGCAATTACTTTAGATATAAAAGATTTCAATGGTGTTGAATTTGATTATATCGGAAGTCAAAGTCTATTTGATCCATCTGTTTTAAATCGGCCAGACTATGAAGATTTAGCAGTAGAGCTAGGTAACAGACTTGTTCCTGTATTAAAGAACAATGGTATCTATATTAGTGATTATGATGTTTATAACAAAAAGGCTGGCACACTAAATTATATGGGCACTAGTAGAGATGTTATTAGCGCAATTGCCTCAACGCAAAATAATATACAGCAATATTAAAATTATTAAGCCCATTGCTGTAGTTACCACATTTTGAAATAACACTAAATTCCTTAATGATTTTACTGAAAATGGTTTTATCGAATTAAAGTCCAAAACAGAAAGAGCTTTTATTAAATCGTCTTTGTTTCTTAATTTGCTTTGGTTGCCGGTAGTCTCAGATAAAAAGTGTTGAGCATAAGGAAAGCAAACTCCCATAATCGGTTTTGATTCGATGATATTCTGGTACCAGCTATTCTCTATCCCCTCAATGTTTTCAGGGTTAATCTTTAATGCTTTTTCCATTTCGCAGGGAGCAAATTTTAACGCAAAAACATCTTTGGCTGACCCATTTAGTTCTTTTCCGTGTGTAATTGAAAGATTGCCTTCAATCCAAAGTCTTTCGTCTAGTGGGGTCATAACGCCTGAATTCACATTAAAATTATAGGCAATTTTTCTGCTGAGAGAGGGATTATTAACATCAACGATTACTGTACCTCTATGATTTATTGTAATTACTGCTTTTGGTGCACTTGGATCTCGCAAACCGTATTTTTTATCTTGTCCAATAGTATTACTATCATATTCAAGTATCACCCAAGTTAACATACCAGTAGCTTCGTTTTCTGCAATTAGATAAAACTCAATTCTAGAGCCCCAGAATGCACTTGTGTGTACTCTAAAGCTACCCAGAATAGCATAATAGTCTGGTACGTCGTCTGCAAAAATTCTTGTTTTAATAAGCTTGAAACCTTCAGGTAGTAAATCTTTAGCTTCATCAAGATTCGTGATTTTATAAAATAGAAAACTGCAATATGGTTCAACAACAAAACCCATATATTTACTAGTTTTGCTTGACTGTTTTGACAAGAATTCTTGCAGTGACTTTGGTAATAGCTTATTTAAACCTTGAATGAAATGAATAGAGCCAACTTCAATTGGGTCGACTAATTTTTCTGATCCTTTAACAAATTGTGTATCATCTTCACACATGAAATTTTATTAACAAATAAACTTACAAAAAATTCTATTGAATAATCTTTATGCGAATTGCGGTTTTATTACCAGCATCGTCGGATCGTACGAACATCGAAACATTTTTGCCCAGTTTGAGTTCGCCAAGATTGA
>CALARN010000030.1 GCA_937889205.1 uncultured bacterium | reverse complement strand
AGAGAAAAAGATCAATCGTGCCCTAATATTGATTCCTAGTAAAAAGATTAAAAACGCATTTCTAAGAACACTTGTTGAAGAAATGAGAAGTAAGAATATTCCCTATGAATTGATTGTCAATTTATTACTTGAAATTGATGAGGAAGTTGAAATCAATGATATTGATGAAGAAAAATTATTAACATATTTGTCAAAATATTAAATCATGCCAGTCTCGACTGATGTAGTAAGAGAATTTAAAGGATCTGTAGTAGAAGCAGGTAAAGATTATGCTTTTGATCATCCATTAGGAAGAGCTTTAGCAAGAGCCGCAGAAGCGAAAGCTGTTGCAGATTATTATGCTGGTACGGGAAATGTGGAAGATATTTTAAGAGATTATAGTTCAAGTTTAACGGACGCCTATAAGAAATATAATGCCGATCAAGTATTGACTGGATTACCAAGAGGAATTAATCCATACTTAGCCGCTGGAATTGGAACTCTTGAGGCTGATATTCGAGCTGTGAGAGATATTGATCCAACCATGGTCCCAATTGCTTTAAATCGTGCAAAAGACAGAATTGCCGATGCTCATGTCGATCAGTGGTTGCAAAGCTCGGCAGATTCTTTAGAAACAGCATTAACAACGTTAAATTCTACACCTGGTAAAATTGATGAGGGCATGGCTACCAGAATTAGAGCAACTGCAGAAAAGAAGCTGACAGAGAGATTTGAATCACACAAGAGAGCTTTCGAAGCAGGATTAATGTCTGATACTGAATTCGAAGGCTTAATAAGCTCCACAAGAAATCCCCATCTAAAGACATTGTTAGAAAAATATTGGAATACCGATGAAACGAGAGCAAAAAAGAAGAAAGATGCTGCTTTTAATGCTGTTGCCGATCCATTGGCCACTTCTTTTGAAGGTGAATTTGAAAATGTTCACTATTCAGGTAGTAGAGTAGATTTTGATTCTCTCACAACAATGGTAGAAAACTCTCCCGGTTATTCATCTTTGCCAGATCCAGTTAAAAAGGCAGTCGAGATAAGTATGAAGCATAGCAAGAGAAGAGGCGAACTTAACCAAGAAATTGATGAATTAAGTAAAAAAGAAGCAAAGGGAAAAGAAGACTTAGCTCGTTTAGAAAGGACTAAATTGTTAACAAAAATATGGTCAAAAAGAATAGCTTTTATTGCGGGCGGCATGTTGATAGGGGGCTTATTAGGTTTTGGTGGTACCTCATTAGTTGCCAGTTCCCTTTCACTGCCTGGTTGGTTAGGGGCTTCATCTGTTGCAGGAGGGGTGTATTATGGAGCTTCTTTAGGTGCTTTGGGGGGAGGTGTGTTCGAATCAAAATTTACCAAAGCAGGTATTGAAAGAAAAAATACATTGATTGGTCTAGATAAGAAGATTAAAGAAGCAGAAATTAAAGTTGAAGATATTGAAGACGGATTTGTAAAAAAAGATATTTCTGCACAAGTAGCATATACTAAGTTGGCGGCAAGATTGGCTGCAATGACAAATAATTTAGATGCCGAGGCGATGGTAGAAAAATACATGAAGAAAACAAATCTAGCGCAATTAGAAGCCATTTTGGCATAATTATTAATAAGTTATAATAAACACTGCTATGAATAATGATTTAATATATACACTTGATCCGGTTATCATCCGTATAATATTCCAAGTTAAAACAGACGATGAAGCCTTAGAGGTTTATAACGAGTTAGCTAATGGAGTGAACACAGTTTATGAAGAAACGGTGAGAGAATATCTGTTAGAAAATGGTTTTAACGAAGAAGACATACAGATTATCCTTAATTCTGTTGAATTTGAGAATTTACCCGCAAAATATAAACCTTATGTACAAAATGTCATCTTGTTAAAGAAAATTGAAAATAATACCAAGCTGTTTTTAAAAACATACTACGATCAATTATTACCAAAATTGTCTGTTGAAGCTAAAAAAAGCTTAGAGGAATATATTAAAGAAAGTGAAGAATTAATAAAAGCTAGACAAGAAGAAACTAGGGCAGGTCTGCAATTAATGAAAAAGATTTTAGAAGATAATGGAGTCAATAATTATGATGAGCTAAAAGAAAAGCTTGCAAATCAACAAAAAAGTGATGAGCCAAAAGTTAATCTAGGCGGTATTCAAACAACAAATTTACCTACTGCACAGATAGAGAATAAACCAGCCGAAGCTCAGCCCGAACCTATATCAGAAGCAACACCTTCAATTGAAACGGTTCCAGTCACTCCACAACCAGCTGAAGCAGCTAACCCTGTAATTACTCCAGTCGAGCCTGTCATCCAATCACCTCCAGTAGCTGAATCTCAATCAGAAGTTGAGCTTGAAATGCCAAATCTGTCTGAGCCAACAAGTCCTGTTCCTGCGCCAGCAGAAAACGCCCCTTTTGATTGGAATTCATTAATTCTAGAGCAAATCGAAGCAAATAATGATGGTAGTACGGGTGAAGCAGCTCCGGCGCCAGAAGTAAGTCCAGTTAGTGCGCCAGCAGAAACGGTGGCTCCTGTTGTAGAAGTTACTCCTGAGCAAGTAGCTCCAATTGTTACTCCAGAGGTAGCGCCAGTAGAGGTGGTAGCTCCAGCTGAGGCAGTTGCCCCAATTGCCGCACCTATTGTAACTGAAGCCCCTGTCGTTGAAAGTACACCTGAACAGAAGCAGTTAAGTGCTGCTGCATTGATAGATAATTTAGGCATTTCAGATAATCCTCCTGCTATGCAGAGTCAACCTGAACAGCCTGTGGCCCCTGTTGGGCAACCTGTTAATCCTCAGTAAAAAAATTAGTATATATATTTTGGAAGGGGGTAGAGACTCCCTTCTTTTTTTACATAACTATTAATTTGTACAGTTTGGTTGACTGTCTTAATGTACTGTATAAATATTACCGTACATTACTAGACTAGTTATTAGTCACTAATGAGCAAATAATATAAACAGGGTAAATAAGAAAATAATTTTAAAACTCCCACAAAACCGTAATAATTTGTTATAATTCTAATCACTTAGAAAGGGCTTGATTGCTCCCAAAATAAGGGAAATCTACACAATTAAGCAGGTTTCTATTATGTCCACTCAAACTAATACTCAATTAAACCGTGAGTCTTTAGAACAGTATCTTTTAGATACAACCAATTTACCCCGTACCTATAAACGAGGCCAAATCATTAAAGGTAGTATAATCACTTTAAATAAAGGTGAAATTATTGTCGATATTGGTGGTCGCGCAGAGGGTATTGTTATGGGTAAAGAAATGAAAATGAACGGTGAAAAGCTTGATTTCAAAGAAGGCGATGAAATTCTAGTTTATGTGCTGAAAGGTGAGAATGCTTTCGGGCAAGTCGAACTATCAGTGCGCAGAACTGGAACAGCCAGAAAATGGTTCATGCTTAACAACGCTCTTGAAAAAGATGTTGCCGTTGAAGTCGAAGTTATTGAAGCAAATACAGGTGGAGTTATCGTCAATATTGGCGGTGGCTTACGCGGATTTGTTCCAACTTCACAGTTAGATAACTCTAGAATTTACCCTCTAGGCGGTTATTCTAACAAACAAGATGCCGATAAAGAGCTTCAAAGCAAACTAGCCGAGTTAATCGGTAAAGTGCTAGAGGTTAAAGTTATCGAAATCGATAGAGAAAAGAATCGTGTAATCTTCTCTGAGAAGATGGTCACAGCAAGAGCCGATATTGAAAAGCGTGCAGATACACTAAAACGCGTCAAAGTTGGCGATAAGCTATCCGGCCAAATTACCGGTATTGCTCCTTTCGGTTTATTTGTCAGCGCAGAGGGTCTAGAGGGTTTGGTACATTTATCCGAAATTTCATGGGATAAAGTCACCAATCCAGCAGACTTCTTCAAAGTTGGCGATGCAGTCAAAGTTGAAATCATTGGTATCGAAGATAATGGTAAAAGAGTTGCATACTCTATTAAGAGATTGCAATCTGATCCATGGGATGCCATTGTTCAAAAATATAAAGTCGGTCAGCGTGTCATGGGCGAAATCACTAAGATTGTCGACTATGGTGCATTCGTGAGAATTGAAGAAGGCTTAAATGGCTTGATTCATATCTCCGAATTATCTGACAGATTAGTCAAAGATCCTAGCAAAATTGTTACCGTTGGTAGTCAATATGAGCTCGAAATTATCTCAATTTCAAAAGACGATAGGCATTTAGGCTTAAGCTTAAAGCGAGTCTTGAGAAAAGCTACAGCAGAAGAAGCAGAAGTTAAACCAGCTACAGATGAAAAAGTAGAGGTTGAAGCTAAGGCAGAAGCTCCTGTCGAGAAGAAAGAGCCAGTAAAAGATCTAGTCAAAGAAATTGGAGTTTCTCCTGAAATGGAAAGACTCGCAGAATTCTTAGGCGATGACGAAGAAGAAACTAAATAATCACGGTTTGAGTTAAATGAGACAAAGAGCCCGCTTTTTTAAAGCGGGCTCTTCTTTTTTAGTAATAATTAAGGTTTTCTGCGTTATAATTAGCTCTTAAAGTTGCATGAAGAATTGGCAACTTATGTTAAAATTAGACATAGCAAAACTTCAGTACATACCATGAAAAATGTAGTTACAACAGATGATAGTTTAAAAAAGATTAGTGAAAATCTAGCAAAAGTCTTAGTTGCTTCTTTCAACTTTACTCGTTTAAGACAGGCAACAATTGTCAATGCTCAAGATTTATTTATGGCGATTCTAGCCTCACCAAATATATTGGCGGTAAAGCTTTTAGAGAGAATGGGTATGGATATTGCTCAGACATTAGTGCGGATGCAAAGTCGCATTGAGGTTGCAGTAGAGAAGAAACATAAAAACTCTACAGAGGTAGAATTTGGAGAAGAAGCAAGACAAATTATTTCTTTGTCATTTTTAATTTCTAGTGATTTAGGTCATGTTTATGTAGGTTCAGAACATCTATTACTAGCAATTCTTAAGCAAGAACAGTATGAATTTGTAAAAGATTTAGCAAAATCAAATTTCGATTTTGAGAGTGTTAAGCAAGGGTTGTTAAATTTTGGTATTTATCAGCCGGGGGTATTTGCTAAGGCAAATGAAGGGGACTTTGAAAGTGAAGATAACCAGAACATGTTGGGTTTTTTTACCAAAGAAATGAATAAATTAGCCAAAGAGGGGAGATATTTAAAAGTTTGGGGTCGTAATCAAGAGATTGAACGCATTATTCACATACTTGCTAGAAAAACTAAAAACAATGCTTTGCTTATTGGCGAAGCGGGTGTTGGTAAAACTGCTATTGTTGAGGGGTTGACACAGAGAATTGTAAGAGGCGAAGTCCCTCAAAGTTTTCGCAATAAAAAGATTGTGCAATTAGATATTTCGGCAATTATTGCCGGCAGTAAGATTAGGGGAGATGTCGAAGAAAGATTACTAGGCATTATTTCAGAGATGGCTGATAATCCAGATATTATTATTTTTATCGATGAAATTCATATGATTGTTGGTGCTGGAACGGCTGGTGCCGGTAGCACTATGGATGTTGCCAATATAATTAAACCATATCTGACAAACGGAGATTTGCGAATAATCGGTTCGACAACCTTTGATGAGTATCAAAAATATATTGAAGAAGACGAGGCTTTAGCAAGGCGATTCCAAACAATATTCGTTAACGAGATTAATAGAGAAGATGCTAAGGCGGTTTTGGCTATGCTAAAAGAGCAATTTGAGCAATTTCATCATGTAAAAATTTCTGATGAAGCAATAATTGAGGCAGTTGAAATGTCTGATCGCTATATTACTTCTAAGTATCTTCCAGATAAAGCTATAGATGTGATTGATGAGGCAAGTGCGGCTAAAAAAATTGCAGGTGACATTAAGCCTGATGGCAGTATCAAACTTGAAGGCGAATTAGAACATACACTTAAAGCAAAAGAAAAAGCGATCTCACAGCATGATATTATCAAGGCGGCTAAATTAAGAGAAAAAGAGCAAAAGTTAAAGCTAGAATTAAAGAAACTCAAACACAAAAAGCCTTTAAGTAAACGAAAAATAGTAGATGTTGAAGATATTAAGCAAGTGATATCCAAATGGAGTGGTGTGCCTGTGCAGTCAATGAAAACTGATGATTTAAAACGCCTAGCTGATTTAGAAAAGCTCTTAGAGCAGAATATTGTCGGACAAGATAATGCCATTAAGCAAATTGCGGCTGCATTAAAACGTGCCAAGATTGGCTTAGGCGATGTCAATAAGCCGATGGCTTCATTGTTACTTCTTGGACCTACTGGTGTAGGTAAGACGCAGACTGCCAAAGAAATTGCCAAGGTATTATTTGGTAGTGAAGATAATCTCATTCAGGTAGATATGAGTGAATATATGGAAGCACATAGTGTTTCTAAGTTAATTGGTTCGCCTCCGGGGTATGTTGGTTTTCAAGAGGGCGGGCAATTGACCGAGAAGATTAGGCGTAAACCATATTCAGTTGTGCTTTTTGATGAAATTGAGAAAGCTCATCCAGATTTATTAAATGTCCTCTTACAAATTCTTGATGAGGGTCGGCTACAAGATGCGAAGGGTAGAGTGATTAATTTTAAAAATACAATAATTGTCATGACCTCAAATCTTGGTGCTTGGGAAAGTGCAGAGGTGGCAAATATTGGTTTCTCTCTCGGCGAGTCGCCGGGTAAGGTGGCAGATGAGCAATTTGAAAAAATGAAAGAGTCTTTACTTGAGGTGCTTAAAGACAACTTGCCTCCTGAGTTTATTAATCGAATTGATGAGGTATTAGTTTATCGCAAATTAACCAAAGAAGATGCTGCGCAGATTGTTAAATTGTTTATAAATGATGTTGTAACAAGGCTTAAGGCTCGAAATATTTCGCTTGAAATTAAGCCAAGTGTTATAAGTTTTATTGTGACCAACGGGTTTAATGATTCATATGGTGCTCGTAATCTTAAACGAAAAGTGCAAGAGTTAATTGAAAACGAATTGGCAGATTACCTAATGAGAAATCGTATTGTGAACAAGCAAGATTCGAAACTAGTCATTAATGTGAATTTAGTTAAAAATAAAATCCATTTTTCATAATTAATATTATGGCAAAATCATCTTCAGTTTTCGTTTGCAATAATTGTGCTTACGAGACTTCCCGTTGGTTGGGCCAATGTCCATCTTGTAGAGAGTGGAATACATTTGAAGAGACTTCTGTAGCCATCCCTTTAAAGGCTATGGGTGCTAAAAAGATGGTTGTGCAAAGGCTTGCAGATATTAAGCATGATGATTTAAAAAGGGTGAGCTCTGGTTTTACTGAACTTGATCGTGTCTTAGGTGGGGGTATGGTACCGGCCGAGGTGGTCTTAATTAGTGGAGAGCCGGGTATTGGAAAATCAACATTATTATTACAAGTCTTAGCTAAGCGACAAAAATCCCTATACATCTCTGCAGAAGAGTCTTTACAACAGGTGGCTTTGAGAGGTAGAAGATTAAATATTCCTGATGATGCCGATTTGCAAATCGTGAATGCATTTGAAATTAATGCGATTATGCAAAAAGTCGCTGAGTTACAGCCTGAAATTATTGTGGTTGATTCTATTCAAACAGTTTATTCAGATAGTGTCCGTGGCCTTCCGGGCGGT
Organism: uncultured bacterium; assembly: GCA_937889205.1. GTDB lineage: Bacteria > Patescibacteriota > Dojkabacteria > B142 > OLB20 > CALARN01. Next base: position 1,588 of record CALARN010000030.1, on the reverse strand, counting down.
GTTTCCCAGATAAAAAGTGTAGCATCAGAACTCATTAAATTTGCAAAAGAGCAGGGTATTATTTTGTTTATTGTCGGTCAGGTTACTAAAGAGGGTTCGGTTGCGGGTCCCAAATTATTAGAGCATTTAGTGGATGTTGTCTTAGAAATTGAAGGGGACAGTAAACTAGATTATCGCGTTTTACGCTGCTTTAAAAATCGCTTTGGTCCAACCAATGAAATTGGAATTTTTGAAATGACCGAGCTAGGAATGGAAGAGGTGAAAAACCCTTCGATATATTTTACGCAAACTGATGCCGAAAATCGTGTTGGTGTTTGCCCCGGAGTAATCATGGAAGGCAATCGTCTTATTATTGTCGAATTGCAAGCCCTTACAACACGCACTTTCTTTCCTTTGCCTCGTAGAGTAGCAGAAGGTATCTCAAAGACCCGCCTTGAGGTTTTAGCGGCGATTTTGGCTAAATATACCAAGTATGACTTAGGAGATAAAGATGTTTATGTGAACATTGCGGGTGGCCTGCGAGCGCAAGAATCGATGCTTGATTTAGCAGTAGCATTAGCAATGATTTCATCGCACTCCGGTATAGAGTTGCATAAAAACTTAGTTGCTTTTGGTGAGATAACGCTTACCGGTCAGATAAGGGTAAGTAAAAGAGCAGAGCAAATTCGCAAAGAGTGTAAGCGGCTTGGGTACAAAACATTTAAAGATCAATATCCTCATATTAATAATGTCAACCAACTCTTTTTGCTTTTCAATAAAGACAAAAAGGTGTCACAAACCAAAACTTCATAATTATATACACTTGCTATTGTTAAGAAAAAATTAAGGCTTCTTGTATAGAATCCCTTTGTATGAAATACTAATAAAAAATAATACTATGGGATTGACAATAATAATAATATAGGTTATTATTATCTAGAGTTCTTTTAAAAAGTAGGTTATATTTGGTTCCCAGAGTCTGGTTCGCGTACATCCAATTCGTATTTGAATTGAAATAAACTGGGCTCTTGGAAACGAATATAACTTATTTAGTCCTTACCAATCTCGATTCCAAGCTTCTAAGCAAGTGTTTAGTGGTTTACATAGGGGTCGGTGGGGGCAGTGCCGATCCCTTTTTAAATAAGTCAACTTGACATTACAATCCCTAGTTTTTATACTCTTATCAGATAGATTAGTCTTCCGAAGCTTAATAAGTTTCCCTTAAAATATGTTCGACTCTCATTGCTTCAGAAAAATATTATTAAATAGATTTATTATTTAAATTTCCATTTCTATGTTAGAAACAAAAAAATCAACAACAAAAAAAACCGTTGCGCGAAAACCTATTATCGCCGCAGAAAAGGCTAAGGCGTTGCCTGAAATTCCAATGCAAGTATTGGCAGAAACTCCGGTGCAAGTAAAACCCGAAGTTAATGTTAATGTGTCAAGGCCGATTACTATCAAACCTAAGATTCAAAATTTTGAAAAAGATAAAATTGCTAAGGCTATGACTTTAAAAGAGTTAGACGAAAAATCTATCATGGATCTTCGAAAAATTGCGGAGAGTCTAAGTGTTAGAGACTCTGCAAACTATGCTAAAAATGAATTA
>CALARN010000029.1 GCA_937889205.1 uncultured bacterium | reverse complement strand
TTCGTAATGCGCATTTTCAAAAATATTTTCAAGAAACTAAAGGCGCTGTAAACTTTGTGCAGACCTTTAAAATCTCACCTGCTTTTGAAAAAGCGGTAACTGAACTTGGTGCAAAATCGATAAACACTAAAGCGGAACTGAATCGTTTGTTTGAAAATAAAATAAGTCAGTATCAAGAAATCTCAACATTAAATATTAGTCTACCAAAAACTATTATTACTTCATTGTCTCATAAGAGTTATGCTGAATTGTCTGCTGAATTGGGGGCTGATTTTGTAGTACAATTCGATCGTGGTCACACGGGTATGGGGACGGTATTTGTTAGCACAGAAGCAGATTACATTGCGTTAATTGCAAAGTTTCCACAAAGAATTGTTAAAATCAGCGAACTAGTAGTCGGGGTGCCTTATACAGTTAATGCAGCGGTATTAAAGCAAGGAATTGTTATGGGGGGGCTTAGTAGACAAATAACCGGTATTATTGAGCTTACTAATCAAGCTGGAGCAACAGTAGGTAATGATTTTTCTTATCACCAAGATTTTGTTAATGGTAAACAGAACTTAATTGCAGAAATTACGAAAATTGGTGAACACATGCGTAGTAAAGGTTATTTGGGTATGTTCGGATTAGACCTTTTAGTGAAGCCTGATGGCAGTCATGTGTTTATTGAGATTAATGCTAGACAGCCTGCTTCGATCCCTATGTTTACAAAAATTCAGCTTAAAGATAATCAAATTCCTCTTGCCTTATTACACCTTGCTGAATTCTTAGAAGTAGCTTATGAAATTGATATAGCTAAGTATAATGAGCTGAATTTATTACCTCAAGAATTCTCACAGATTTTTGTGAGAGCTTTGAAAGATGAAGAGGTGCATTATCAGGTAGCAATGGGGTATTATCGCTTACAAGGTGATAATGCTGCAGTAGATAGGGTAACCGGACAGGCAAAGCCTAATACGATTTTTCTAGACGAAGACCGTGATAAGGCTTTGTTATTTATTGAGCCTGGATACGATGTAACCAAGGCCGATACTGCCGGTATGATAATTCTTACGCCTATGCTAGGTCGTAAGTTGAAAATAAACGATGAAATTGGCAGAATTCAGCTACAACAAGGCGCTTTTGCTAATGCAACAAGTTTGAAGCCCTGGATCACAGAAGCCCTAATTGCAATTAGAGATTACCAAGTTTAAAATATAACTATGAAAGAGATATTAATCTTACCAAGGCTAGCAGAATTAGTAATTCATGAATACATGCACCTACCAATTGGTGGTAAAGAAGTTGTTTGCCCTTACTACATCAATAAATTTAAAGAAAGGGCCGGTTTAAGAGTGTTGGTTGGGAAAGGTGACCCCGGTGAAATAGTTAAAGAAGTTAGAGTATGGGCTAAACTAAAGGATTTTGATGTAGAAAAGGCCTCGGTAGAACAAATTAGAGAGTTTATGATTAGTCGTGGAATAGGTATAGATTGTTCTGGTTTCGTGGTGCATATAATTGGCTATTTAATTAAGTGTACGCGCAAAAAACATTTGCAGAATTATCTTAAGTTCCCTAAAAATGACTTATTAAACAGATTAAGAAGGCTACTAAGGCCAGTCGAGAATATGGGAGCAGATATGCTTACAAGTGAGTTGAATTGCCGTAAGATTAATAATCTCAATAATGTCAGGCCAGGCGATTTTATTCGCTCTAAGGGCAAAATTAAAAACGCACATCATATTATGCTGGTTAGAAGAGTTACAAAAATTGAAGGTGTGACAACTGAAATTGAATATGTGCATTCTTCAAGATACTACGAAGATCAGAATGGTATTAGGTTTGGGTTGATTAAGGTTGTTGATCCACTGAAACCTCTTGCTGAGCAAAAATGGCTAGAAAATTTAGCCGGAAAAAATTATACTTTTGAGACTTTTCTGAATCAGGTTGAAGATAACGGAATCCGTAGATTAAAGAATGTGAGAATACCTTATGAGGTTATTGTTAATAATTAGTTTGCGATAATAAAAATCCCCAAATTAGCACTTGACGGCTTAGTCTGCTAAATGATATAGTGATGCAGGCTATGGTTATTATATTGTTATTATGACACCTAGACAAAAGAAGTTACTCGAAGCAATTATTAATGAGTTCATTGAAAGTGCTGAAGCAGTTGGCTCAATAAATTTGGTTAGTAAGTATGGATGGGATGTCAGTTCTGCAACCATTCGTAATGAAATGGCAGAGTTAATGAAACAAGGATATTTGCGAAAAACTCACACATCAGCGGGGAGAATTCCAACTACCTTAGCCTATAAAGAATTTGTAGCTGATTTGATTGATGAAATTGCAGAAAATAACTTAGAGATTACATTAGCAAGTATTATCAGGCAAGAGCTTTTCAAACAGCGCTTTGATCTAGATGAGTTAATTTATACCGCTTTGCAGTCTTTGGTTGAGCAGACGAACAATGTAGCTATGGGACTTTTTGGTAGCAGGGTATATCATGCCGGATTAGCGAAAATCCCTACACTGCCAGAATATAAACAAGTAGAAGGGTTGTGCAATTTGATTCGTGTAATTGAGGACAGAATCACATTGAAGAAAATACTTACTAGAAACTATACAGATAGCAAGGTAAGGGTCCTATTTGGTTCTGATACCAAGCTTGAGGTTTTTAAAGATACAGTCATTATCTATAGTCTTGTCAATTTATATGATAATAGTAAGGGTTATGTTGGTGTTATTGGCCCTGAAAGAATAGATTATCAGAAAATTGTGCCTACTGTAGATTTTGTAGCCAATACTATGGAAGATGTTATTAGTGGATGGCGCTAAATTTATATATATTAGTTATTCATTATGACAAAAGACAAAGATAATTTTGAGCAGGAAGTTAAAGAGCAGTGTAACTGTGAGTGTGATTGTAACTGTAATGAAAATAAGTGTGATTGTGAGAACTGCGAATGCGATAGTAGATGTGAGTGTGATTGCAATGAAGAAATTGAAAAGATTACTGCAGAATTAGAAAAAGAGAAGCTTTCAAGACTACAGCTACTCGCAGATTTTGTTAATTATCGTAAGAGAGCCGAAAATGAGAAATCTGAAGCACAAATTGTTGCAAATAAGATTTTACTTAATCAAATTATTGATGTAGTTGACGATTTTGATAGGGCAATAAGTTTAGAGGCAGATAAAATATCTGAAAATAATGATTTTTATAAAGGTATGGTTATCATCCGTAGAAAATTCACAGAGTTGTTAACAAATTACGGATTGACTGAAATAAAGGCAGAAGTCGGTGGAGTTTTTGAAGCTGCAACTATGGAGGCTATTAGTACGGCGCCAGTTAACGATAAGAAACAACAGAATAAAATAATTCATATAGCCGGTAAAGGGTATTTTAATAAAGAAAACAATAAAATATTTAGGCCTGCTAAGGTAATAATTGGTAAATAATTTTGTAATTAATATTTTTTAACTTATTTAAAATGGGAAAAATTATAGGTATAGACTTAGGTACAACTAACTCTTGTGTTGCATACACAACTGCAGGAGAACCAGAAGTCATCTCTAACAAAGAAGGTTACCGCACTACTCCATCTGTAGTCGCTATTAACCTAGATACTAACGATGAAATCGTTGGTGTAACAGCAAAAAATCAGATGGTAACTAATCCTGAGCAGACGTTCTATTCAATCAAGAGATTGATTGGTAGACGCTGGGATGATGAAGAAGTGCAGCGAGATAAGAAAGTTCTACCTTTTGAAATCAGAAAAAGTGATAAAGGTGGAGTTGAAGTTAAACTTGGCTCTAAATGGGTTGCACCTGAAGTTATCTCTGCAAAAGTATTGGCTAAGATTAAGGCAGACGCAGAAGCCTTTTTGGGTGAAACAGTATCTGAGGCTGTAATTACAGTACCCGCATACTTCGATGACTCACAAAGACAAGCAACTAAAAATGCCGGTAAAATTGCTGGTTTAGAAGTAAAAAGAATTATTAACGAGCCAACGGCAGCTGCCTTAGCCTATGGGTTGGATAAATCAGGTGAGAAAACAATTGCAGTCTACGATTTAGGTGGTGGTACTTTTGATATCTCAATTCTAGATATTGGTGAAGGTGTATTTGAAGTAAAAGCTACCAATGGTGATACACACTTAGGTGGTGATGACTTCGATCAAGCAATTATGAAATGGTTGATGGATGAGTTTGAAAAACAAAATGGGATGGATCTTTCTGAAGATAAGGCGGCGATTCAAAGATTGAAAGATGCAGCTGAAAAAGCAAAAATTACGCTTTCAAGCTCAGATTCAACCGAGATTAACTTGCCATACTTAACTGCTGATTCTAAAGGCCCTAAGCATTTAGTAAAAACAATGACTCGAGCTGATTTAGAGAAACTAGTCTCGGGTTTGGTCGATAAGACTTTCGAGCCAGTTAAAAAAGCCTTGAAAGATGCCGGAGTCAAAGTTTCTGACTTAAACGATGTAGTTATGGTTGGTGGTATGACTAGAATGCCAATAGTGCTTAAGAAAGTAAAAGAGTTTTTTGGCAAAGACCCCCATCAAGGAGTTAATCCAGATGAAGTGGTAGCAGTTGGAGCAGCTATACAAGGTGCAGTTTTACAAGGTGATAGGAATGTAAAAGATATTACTTTGCTTGATGTTACACCTCTTACTCTCGGGTTAGAGACGTTAGGTGGTATTAGAACACCATTAATTGATAGAAATACAACTATTCCTACTGAGAAGACTCAGGTGTTTTCAACAGCTGCAGACAATCAGCCGGGTGTAGAGATACATATTCTACAGGGTGAACGAGAAATGGCCAAAGACAATAAGACTTTAGGCAAATTCATTTTGGATGGTATTGCTCCTGCCCCTAGAGGTGTACCTCAAATAGAAGTGACTTTCAAAATAGATGCCAATGGTATCTTGAATGTAACCGCAAAAGATAAAGCAACAGGTAAAGAGCAGTCTATTACTATTACTGCCTCAACTCAGCTTGATGACAAAGAAGTTGATGCTTTAGTAAAAGAAGCCGCAGAACACGCAGCAGAAGATAAAAAAATTAAAGAAAGATCAGAAGTTAAGATTGAAGCAGAAAGTCTTGCTTTCCAGGTTGAGAAATTTGTTGACGAGATGAAAGAAAAGTTAGCTGATAAAGACAAAGAAGAACTAAACAAGCTTTCTACAGAATTAAAAGAAATGATAGCTAAAGATGACTTTGATCAAGAGGCTGTCAAAGAAAAGACAAAAGAGCTTTCAACAAAGCTGCAAGAAAAAGGTGCAGAAATGTACAAAAAAGCTGCAGAAGAGGCTGAAAAAGAAAAGAAAGATAAAGGAGAAGACAAAAAGGAAGGTGGAAAAGGCACAGAGCCTGCAGAAGGTGAGGTTATAGATAAAGACAAGAAGTAAAAGCTTCTTAAGTGAAAAAGAAAAGCCGCCGTGAAAACGGCGGCTTTGTTATCATTAAAATTTCAATTAAATCTCAATCGAATCTCCCGGAGCTAATTCTTCAATTCTCTTTAATTGTTCATTTGTTGGGTTGATATTATAACGTAATGATAGGGGGCAATTTGGGACTTCGGGACAGCTAACGCACATATTGGGAATATGAACATAAGTTTCCTTTTTTATTGGTTTCTCTGGATGGTCAACTGAAACAAGTTGTGCGTTATGAATAGTTTTTACTCTAGTGCAAAGCCCGCCTGCAGCTACTAATGCAGTCACTAGGCTATATTTAGAAATTTTTTCAATTGGTTTTGGTAATATTCTTTCTGTACTTGCTGGCTGGGAGTTTGGGTTAACGCTAATTTCTAGGGCCATATCGATTTTATCAAAAAAGGAATTTCCAATTTGGCAATCGGGTTTAGATATTCTCATTATCACTAAATATTAAAATAATGCAACAATAATTATATCACAATAATATAGAAATATACCACTATCCAGATAGATTAGTCCGCAAAGAT
>CALARN010000028.1 GCA_937889205.1 uncultured bacterium | reverse complement strand
TTCCGATCTCAGATATCAAGGCTCGTCAAATCTTTGATTCAAGAGGCAATCCAACCATTGAGGCTGATTTAGCTCTTGATGATAGATTTATGGGCAGGGCAGCAATCCCTAGTGGTGCTTCTACCGGCAAACATGAAATGCTTGAACTTAGAGATGGTGATAAAGCTAATTACCATGGGCAAGGTGTGTTAAAAGCAGTAAACAATGTAAACACCTTGATTAAAGATTTGTTAGTAGGTAAAGAAAATCTTACTCAAGCCGAACTTGATCATTTACTAATCGATTTAGATGGAACTAGTAACAAATCTCACTTAGGTGCCAATGCAATTTTGTCAGTATCATTAGCATTTGCTTGGGCAATGTCGAAAGCAAAAGGTCAGCAATTATTTGAGTATGTTGGCGATTTGTATGGCAATAAAAACTACAAAATGCCTCGCCCGATGTTCAATATTATGAATGGGGGCAAGCATGCAGAGTGGGCGACAGATATTCAAGAATATATGATTTTCCCAATGAAAGCAGCATCATGGGTAGAGAGCATAAAAATTGGTACCGAGATTTATTTAACTCTAGGAAAAATCTTAAAATCTAAAGGTTATTCAATCAATGTAGGTAATGAAGGAGGATACGCTCCAGCATTAAAGTCAAATCAAGAAGCCTTAGATTTAATTGTTGAAGCCATCGAAACTTCTGGCTATAAATTGGGTGAAGAAGTAAGTGTAGGTTTTGATGCTGCTGCTACTGAATTCTACAACGAAGAAACTGGTATGTATGAGTTAAAACGAGATAATAAAGTCTTAACTAAAGATGAGATGATTGATTGGGTAGTAGAACTTAGCAAAAAATATCCAGTAGTATCTTACGAAGACATGTTGGCTGAAGACGATTGGGAATCATGGGTTAAACTTACAGCTAGAATTGGCAGTACTATTCAAAATGTAGGTGATGACCTACTAGTTACCAATGTAGAACGTGTAGCTAAAGCAATCGAAATGAAAGCATGTAATGCTTTACTGGTTAAGTTAAATCAAATCGGCTCTTTAACTGAAACCCTTGCAGCTATGAAAATGGCAGAGGCAGCAGGTTGGAACAATGTTGTTTCTCACAGAAGTGGAGAAACAGAAGATGTAACTATTGCTCATGTAGTAGTCGGTACTGGTGCTGGTCAAATAAAAACCGGAGCTCCTAGCCGTAGTGAAAGAGTCTGCAAATACAACGAGCTCATTCGTATTGAAGAGTATTTACAAAATAAGTAATTAATAAATTGGTTTTTAAAGGCGCGTTATAATATGATTATAAAGCGCCTTTTATTTTTTATACTATCAATATGAAAACTTATTATGTTAAAGACTTGCAAAAAGGATTAGTCCTTAGTAATGAGACATTTGCTGTTAAATCAACAGAAAGTGCCCTTACCAAAGATGGAAAACAATATTTCAAAATCGTTCTTATTGATAAAACCGGTGAAATTAAAGGACAGGTTTGGAACGATAAGATTCCAAATATTGAGAAAGGCTCTTTAGTAGCAGGTAAAGTTGTTATGATTAGCGGTACAGTTGAAGACTATCGTGGCAGCTTACAACTTAACCTCTTTTCTGTAACTAAAGTTAACGAGGCACAACTTGATGAATATATGGAAGCTAGTGACTTTGATCTTAACCAACTTTGGGAAGAGTTAAATGGATATGTTGAGAACCTAACGACACCCGAAATAAAGGATTTGCTAAAGAGCGTTTTCGCAGATGATGAAATTACTAGAAAATTTAAAATTCATCCCGCAGCTGAATATGTGCATCATTCTTTTCAAGGGGGACTACTGGAGCATGTAGTAGAAATGCTTGATTTAGCTCAACCATTAAGAAAATATTACCCTGAAGCTAACTTTGACTTAGTAACTGCAGGCATTATTTTTCATGATATCGGCAAGCTATTTGAGCTTGAGCCAACAGGAGTAGTCGTACAAAGAACGGCAGAAGGGCATTTAATTGGTCACCTTGTTAAAAGCTATCAATATATTCATGAAAAAGCAGTAGGAAAGATGCCAGAAAAATTACTGATGCAGTTAGAGCATATTATCTTAGCTCATCATGGTGAATTAGCATATGGCAGCCCAGTAGTTCCAGCAACTATTGAAGCAATGATAGTCAATTCAGTTGACTATACTTCTTCAAAAGTACGCATATTCCAAAAACTAATCCGCAAAAACAGCGGCTCAGAATCTGAATTTTCAGATTGGGACAAAATCGTCGGAACAAAGATTTACCTTGGCAACCAAGAGACTAGTGAAGTCTACTAGGCGATTTCGTGTAGTAAGATCAAGACTAATGGCTCTCTTTCCATTTCTTTATAGATGATTCTTTGAAATCGGTCTTTGAGCTTATCTCGTAAATCTTTAATTTGATTACATTCAGCTAAAGCAGAGCTAATGAGCTCTTGCCCAATTCCGTTTAATATTTCGAATAATTCTGTATTATCATTGAAATATGTGAATCCTTTAGTATAAATACTAGGATTATTTATCAATTTATTTTGAGATTTTGAAATAACGGCTGAATAAATGACCACACCATTATTACCAAGTTGCTGTCTTTCAGAAAGCACTATCTCACCAATGTCTCCTACACCAGCGCCTGAAATCAAAACTGGATTAGTCTTAATGGTATTTTTAATCACTTCGTAACCACCTTTACTAAATTTGATAACATCACCTCTTCTAGGAATAATTATATTTTTCTCTTTCATACCCACACTCATTGCAGTTTGAGCATGTTTGTATAAGAAAGATTGATAACCATGAGCCGGAATGAAATATTTTGGTTTGACTAGATTTATCATAATCTTTTGATCTTCTTGGTGGCCGTGACCCGATGTATGTAAATCCATATCATCAGCAGTATGATATACAATAGCACCCTGAATTGAGAGCTCATCTACCATATGCTGCACATCAGCGTCGTTCCCGGGTATAACTGAAGCAGAAAGAATTATGGTATCTCCTTTGTGAACAGAGATGTCTTGGTGAGTACCATTAATGATTCTTGATAGTGCCGCCATTTCTTCGCCTTGAGCACCTGTTGCTATCACCATCACTTTATTATCCGGTGTTTTTTCAACTGCTCTTGTCTCAATTAAAATTTGCTTTAAATCGCCCAGATAACCCATTTTCTGAGAAACTTCTAATAGCTTTTGCATGCTTCTACCCGCAATAGCTACTTTTCTATTTGTTCTTTTAGCAATTTCAATTAATTGAATTACTCTAAATACAAGAGAAGCAAAAGTTGCTACAATCACTCTACCTTTTGCAGCTTCGATCGCATTTTGTAGGTTAGCCATAATTTGCTGCTCACTTAATGAATGTCCAGGTTTGAATGAGTTTGTTGAGTCAGATAGTAAAGCCAATACTCCCTGTGAACCTACTTGGGCAATCTTGTCATACTCTGCAACAGGCTCCATAGTTGGTGAGTTGTCAAATTTAAAGTCTCCTGTATGAACAATGTTGCCTTCAGGTGTTTTAACAATGATACCTAGAGCTTCGGGTATGCTATGATTAACTCTAAAAAAATTGACTCGCACATCTTCAAATACCAAATTAGTGGTACTATCTACAATTTCAAGTTCAGGAATACGATCTAGTTCATGTCTTTGAAAGTTATTTTTAACAACCTCTAAGGTGAATTTCGAACCATAAATTTTAGGATAATTTAAGGCTTCTACAGTGTAGGGAAGAGCTCCAATATGGTCTAAATGGCCATGTGTAATAAAAATACCTTGAATTTTGTGAATATTCTTCTTTAAATAATCAATATTTGGAATGAGAAAATCAATTCCATACATATCACCATCTGGAAACCCTAGCCCCATATCAATAATGAATATCTTATTGCGATATTCTATTAAAGTACAATTTGAACCAATACCATCAACTCCCCCTAATGGAATAACCGATATTGAAGAATTACTATTGTCTAAAACTCTATTATTTCGTAACATAAAATACAAATCTAAAAAATCAATAAATAACATACTATTATACTACAAAAGAGGCAAATGAAGAAGCTGAGTCAACTTTGGAAA
>CALARN010000027.1 GCA_937889205.1 uncultured bacterium | reverse complement strand
TCCAAATGCAGGAGCTTTAATAGCAACAACATTAAGAATGCCTTTGAGCTTGTTAACAATAAGGGTAGCTAACGCTTCTCCTTCAACTTCATCTGCAATGATGACGATGTCTTTCTTGCCACTTGCTGCTATCTTCTCAATAATAGGTAGCATCTCTTTGACTGCAGAAATCTTGGCATCAGTAATAATAATATAAGGGTCTTTGATCTCAGATGTTAAGTCTTCGCTGTTAGTAACAAAGTAAGGTGCTATATAGCCTTTATCAAATTGCATTCCTTCTACATACTTTTCAACGACTCCAAAGGTTTGGCCTTCTTCTACAGTAACCACACCTTCACGACCTACTTTATTCATTACATTTGAAATAATTGAGCCAATCTCGGCATCATTATTAGCTGAAACCATGGCCACCTTACGAATATCCTCTTTATCTTTAACTGGTTTTGACATTTTTTGTAATTCAGCAACTATGGCTTTAAACCCCTTGTCTAGGCCATTACTAATTTCCATTGGATTAGCACCTGAGGTGATGTTTTTGAAAGCCTGACCAACAATCGCCTGAGCTAACACAACTGCAGTTGTGGTCCCATCACCCGCTCTTTCAACTGTCTTTGTGGCAGCCTCTTTAACCGTCTGTGCTCCAATGTTCTCAAGCTTGTCTTCTAATTCAATTTCTTTAGCAATAGTTACACCATCTTTGGTAATTTGAGGAGCGCCATAACTTTTTTCAATTAGAACATTTCTACCCTTGGGTCCAAGAGTCACTTTGACTGCATCTGCAAGTTTATCTACGCCATTTTTGATTTGCTGTCGTGCTTTTTCATCGAATACTATTTGTTTTGCCATTGTTATTATCAACTAAAATATAAATTATTTAATAATTGCTAAAATTGCATCTTCATCCATTATTAAGTACTCTTCTCCGGCAACCTCAATCTCATCGGGAGAGTATTTTTTAAAAATAACTAAATCGCCTACCTTAACATTAAATGGAAGCTTCTTACCATCTGCAGCTAGCCTGCCGGTACCTAATGCTACTACTTCACCCTGTTGAGGCTTCTCTTTGTCAACCGTTTCTGGAAGCACGATACCTGAAGCCGAACGATTCTCAACTTTCACAGCTTTTACTAAAATATTGCCGCCAATGGGCATTAACGAAGCTTTAGTCATAACTAAAATAATAATAATTAATATATGATGTTTAGCAATCTCACGCCTCGACTGCTACTTTCTGATTTTATATGAAGGCAGATAAATTTGTCAATCGCTTTTGCTATTTTGCTTCTAGCATAGTGCTTTTGACAACTAACTTAGCATCTTCGGTTGGTATTCTTTGTAATGATTGTGGAATATAAGGAGGTGTAAATTGAATTTTTACATTCGACACTCCAGGTTGAGATTTAATATATTCTTTGGCTTCAGTTACCCCCTTCCCCTTTATTTCAGCCGTAATTACCTCAAGATCTATCTCAGTCATACCAATTGCATTGGCTCTTACATCAAAGGTTACTTCTTTTTCTGCAACTACAATATTTTCTATCACCGGATCACTTATCTCAACTTGAGAATATTCATTCTCGATCTTAGCTAGTTCTTCTAGTAATTGCTTCAATTCGATTTTTGAAACAATTACTGCCGATATCGAAAGCTTTAAGTCAGCGGTAAACTTATCAGCCGGTGTTTCTGCCTGTACACTTGTTTTAAATTCTTCTTCTTTAAATTTCTCAGAGCCTGCAATTAAAATATCATCTTCACTCAGTGTTGCCTTCATGGCGGTAAGTAGTTGTGTTTTTAATTGCTCATCTAAAGATGCTTTCAAATCATCAATATTCTCTTGCGAAACGACTTTAGTAGCAACGGTAGTACCTCCGGTAATGGCGGTGATATTTTGAGCGGTCATACCAGTAACCCCTTCAATTAAAAAGTTCTTCAGCGTTGAGGTGATATTATATTTTTCTCCAAACGACTCTGCCTTTACCTTTACAATTGTATTCTCAGTAGAAGCAGAAGGGATTACCACTTCTTGTAAAGCCTTATACTTTAAAGGGGCATCATTGTAATTGTAGCTAAATACCTGCCCTGCTTTGATAGTAATACTATTTGCTGTGGGATTATAAATTAACAAATCACCTTGTGCATATTCACCCGTTTGACCTTCACCCGTAGCCGCAGTTTCGCTTGATAAAGTAGCATCTTTAGTTATACTACTGGCGGGGATTATCAGTTTCTCAATATCATAAGCATTAACATCATCGATCTTAGCAGTAATTGACTTTTTTACTTTAAAACTTGTAGCTGATTGCTCAACCTCAACTTTTGCAGAAGTAAAAAAGAAATAGGAGATTATAAAGAAAACAATAAAAGCAATCGCAAAGCCTAAGACAAGCTTTCCAACTGATACATATTTGAACAACTGTTGGAAAAAATTGGCAATTGTTTTAAAGAAAGCCGGAGATGTTTTTGGTTTTACCACTCTAGCTGTATTAATTTCGGTATAAGGACTATCAGACAATTGCTTTGTCATATCCTTACCTACTAAGCCACTATCTTTATACATATCGTCTTTATGATAATTATTAGTATCAGCATTATCCTCTTTTTTCTGATTTATTACCAGTACACCACTCAAACGACTTCTTTCCATCTCAACTAAGTCTTCGTTTTTAAGAATATCTCCACCTACTACTAGTTTGATTCCGTTAATATCTGTAACTCTTTCTTTTAATCTTGCCTTGATGATTTCTGGCCTGGTTTCAGGCTCGTCAACAATGACTGCTTTTACCTTTCCAGGCTTAATCGTAGGCTTTTCTTCAGCCATATCGGCTTTTGATTTCTTAACCGGTAAAACTTTCTTGATTAAATCTTCAACACGAAGTGGCTCTCCTAAAGGTTCTTGCCTAACTGAAAGCAATTCATTTTTAATACGATTGCGCTCATCGAGTAATTGTTGTTTCAAGTCTTGAGCTTGTTGCCAGACATCTTTGCTTACCTCACTCACTTTGCGGCAAACCGGCAACTTAGCTTTACTGCCTAAACTTAATGCTAGTTCAGTATCACTAACTAACACAATAAGAATTTCAGTCTTAATAATCTGCTTGGCAAGCATTTTAAGACTGACCGCACTACTAATGAGTAAAGCATTATGAGGGACAATTAAAATTACCCTGTTGCTTTTAGTAGCAATAATCTTCTCAATAATGAAGACGATTTCTTCTTCTGGTTCTATAAATATTTTTATGGCTTTATTTGAAATCATATCAAGATTTATTTTCTAAATACATTCTGGCTAATGCTAATGGAGTAATATCCGCCGGATCAGAAATTGAGCCAGTTAAATCTTCAATCTCTGCCAGATTTTTGGGATACAAAAACTCAATTTTGGGAAACTTAGCAAGCGGCAGCACTTGCAACCATGGATGTTCTAATAGCGCCTGTTTTATCTCTGGTAAGGCTGAAGCTCCTCCACAAATATATATTACAGCAGGATAACCTGGAATATCTTCTTCAACTTCTTTTAATGAGAGCTCAACTCCCTCGGCCCAAATAGGCATATCTTTGACAAGTGCGGATTTTATTTGAGCATGCTCTAACTTATCTAATTTGCCCTTGCTGTAATCAATTTTCTTACCCTCTGCCTCTAGTAAGTCTTCAATATGCAAATCATGTTGAATTCTTTTGGTGAAAACCCTACCACCAAAGGCAAACATTTTTGTTCCGGCCACTACCCCTTGATCTATTAAGGCAACATCTGATGTGCCACCACCAATATCTACAATAATGGCAGAGTAATCTGCCTTTCTGCCGCCATTAATCGCACGGGCAACTGCGTATGGTTCAACTTCTATGCTGACAATATTTAAACTGAGGTTACGGGCCACTTCTTTCAGCGAATTAATATGAATTGCGGGAGCAAATGTAGCATACACTCTATAGGTAATATTTTTACCCGTAAAACCTTTAGGATCATCTACTTTAACCGAATCAATGTATGTAGCATTAATCTTAGTATTTATCTCTAATAAGCTCTGAGCATTAACGCCAATTTCTTCAGCAATATCGATAACAGCATCATCAAAAGCCTGTTCTTTAATATGCGTAATTACTTCTGCTAGCTCTTTTTCATCAATTTTTGCCTTGGGGTCTTCTCTCTCATAATCGGCCATAATAGTTACACCTTTGACTAACTCACCGGCGATACCCATAATCACCTTGCGGGGGACTAAATTTACAGCCTCATTACCAACTAGTTTTTCTTCTGCATTGGCAATAGCTGCTCCGATAGCTAAATCACAAGCATTGGTTACATTTTCAATATTGATAATCATGGCGCCTTGCATAGCGTTTGGATGCTGCTTGCAACGGCCGTAGCCTTTAATACGAATCTTATTCTCTACTTCATCGACAACAAACAAAACTGTTTTCACAAATTCAGTACCTATGTCTAAGGCTAAAATTGTATCGTTTGAGGCAACCTTTTTCTTAAATATGTTAAAAATGGGCAATTTCATATATCAAGCTTTGTTGTAATTATTAATATGTTATACAGTTTAGCAGAGATGTCTCATAAAGTTAAAGGGATTTTAATAATCTTAAAAATTGACTATAATGAATAACTGCTATATAATTTAAGCAGATTTATATATTATACTCACTGAATGAAAATCTTCTTCATTGTTTCCCAAGACGGGACCAAAGACGAGGTTGATTCCTTAAAAATTGCCACAACACTCGAATCGCAAGGTAACAAGGTTACTGTAGCAACTATTAATGAAAATATTTCTGGAACTAAAGAAGAGCCAGAAAAGGCTTATATCAGAAACATTAATAATGTTAAAAAAGCTGACTTTGTTGTCGTTGAATGTACCAAGTCTAATGCCGGCCTAGGATTCTTAATTTCTGCCGCTGTTAACGAGAAGAAACCTGTATTAGCATTGTTTAATCAAAATAAAACAAATAATGCCCCTGCCACTATCGCAGGCTTCGCCGCAAAAAATAAGCTTCTTGCTGTAAGAGGTTATAACAAAACTAACCTAGAGACTGTTTATGCAGAGTTTGTAAATGAAGTGAAGAAAGTCTTAGATACCAAATTCATTCTTATTATTTCACCAGAAATTGATACCTACTTACAATGGGCCGCAGATAACCGCAGAATGCACAAAGCTCAAGTAGTCAGAAGAGCAGTTGAACAAGTGATGAATGATGATAAAGAATTCAAGAAGTTTGCTAACCTGATGAAACGAAAATAAGCGTTTGCATAATATTAAAGAGTATTAAAAGAGGCTTAGGCCTCTTTTTTTTAACTTAAGAGTAAACCCCAATATCTTCAGGAAAGTATTCTCTAAAATTCTCAGGAGTAATGGCAAACGAATCCCCTTCTCCCATCACAATCTTCTTTGCTACTTTTCTAACAAGAGTAGTAATGTTTCTCTCTAACTGACGAATACCTGCATCAAAGCCTAAAGGACGAATAACTAGTGGCCAAACAGTATCAGCAAATTGAATTTGCTCAGGTTTTAACCCTGAATCACTCATTACTTTTGGTAATAGATAGTCTCTAGCTATGTGCTCTTTTTCATCGTCATTGTAGCTAGACATACGAATTACTTCCATACGATCAAGTAAGGCAGAGGTAATTCCGCCTAGGTTATTAGCAGTACAAATAAAAACACATCTAGAAAGATCAACCGGAAAATCTACATAATGGTCAGAAAAGGCATAATTCTGTTCAGGGTCAAGGATTTCTAATAATGCAGCCAAGATCGGAAGAGCGTCGTGTAGGGAAAGAG
>CALARN010000026.1 GCA_937889205.1 uncultured bacterium | reverse complement strand
ATTTAAGTTGTTCATTTAAATATATCAACTTAGCAAGTAGTAACTGTGTTTTACCAGTTGCCGCCCTACCTTGAACTAAGGTATGTCTTGCCTCTGAGAGTAAAGCCCCTGCTTGGTTTTTATCTAATAAAAAGGGTAGGGTATTAAGCAAAAATTTGCTTTCATAATATTTGGCAAAATAGCTAGCCTTCATTTTTAGATACATTTGCTGATTGATTGCATCACTATTATCAGCAACGACTTTATCCGCCGAACTAAAATCGAACCTTTCTAGCTTCTCATACAAACCTTCGGATAATTCAAACCGCGTAACTCTATCTTGCAAAAGCCAAGCATCATTTTCGTTATCGACTACCTGTGAGAATTTCTGAGTAAATTTGTTATCTTTAAATCTATAATACAACTCACTTAGCTTCGTTGAGATAGTGTCTTGGACTTCGATTTTATCAAAATCAATTACAAATTGTCGTAAATTGTTTCTAGTAATTGGTTTTGCAGTTAATAAGATATCTAAAACCAATTTCTCTTTTGTAGTTAAGTCTGTATCATCATCATTAACTAGTTTATGATAAAAAGAATCCCAAAAATAAGGCTTAGGTTCAACTTGAGGGATGGTCTTTCGCCATATTCCCAAATATTTAAAAGCTCTTGCAGGTAGAATTGTTTTATCTTTACTTGTTGTGTCACTCACTTCATTCATTATTAATTTGACTGACTGGCGGAGCCTTTTTAAATAGTCTTAATGGCACTAAATATTGCTTAAATCTTTGTAAAAAGTGACAGATAACTAGCGTCCCAAAAGCGATAGACCCTTCTACATGCCAATAAAGAAAATCAAACTTAATAGCTGCTAGGGCTGGAAAGGGGTATTGCAATACTAAAATGAATCCGAAAATGACTGAAGGGATTAAAAATACAACTAGCATTGAATTCCAAAACAAGTTTACCTTAGCAAGAACCAATACTCTATTAAACCATCCCTTAGTAGCCATAAGATATGTGATTAAATACAAAATCAAGGTAATTGCAAAAGGAATAATAAAGTTATAAGGGTTATTTCGTGTCACGACCACTGCTTGAGTTGGTGCCTCGGTATCAATAGTATCGGTTTCAACAGTGTCATTTTCAATGCTTATTAGTGTAGGCTCATTAACAACCACTTTCCCAATTAAGTAATCTTTAAGCATCTCATATGTTGCCGGTTTGTGATCTTTACCTAATCCTGCCTTAGTTTGAAAATCCTCAGTCATATCTCGACCACACCAATCGCGAATATCCATATATCTATCATGTTCTGCCACATAGGTAGTGATGTCATAAACATTTTCAGAGAAAATCATCCAGCAATTTGCTTCTGTATTTCTTTCTGCCACATCAGCTAAAGTGTAGTCTGCCGCAAAAACAGTGGTATTGGCTAAAAACAAGAAAGTAGTTAGAGAGAATAATGTAAAAATAGCTTTTTGCATGAAGGTAAAATAACAACAACTAAATTATTCATTTTTTTCAGTCTAATGTCCAGCATTAAACCGTCACATCGTCATGGTAGATAATGTGACTTGTGTTATGAGGTAGCTCTTTTAAAAAAGATTGAAACAATTTTGGCATTATCAAGTATTCTGACAATTCCGATATTTTTACCCATTTACATAGCTTTGATTCACCAGCTTCGTTAGCATAGAATTCAGAAGTCTGCATTATCTTTTCCTCTTTAGCAATATCTACTTTGAAGATAAATAGCAACTCCTGAGTTTTCTCATTGGCAAAAGTGAAAAAATTCTCTACTACTGCTAATAACTTTGATGGGACAACTTTTACAGATAACTCTTCTTGACACTCACGGATTATTGCAGTCCTACTATCCTCTAGCATATCGCATCTACCACCTGGTAACGACCAAAAGTTAGGACCATCAAAATAAAACAACAATACTTCGTCATTACGGGTAATAACCGCGGCTACTCTGTAGTTAAAACAACCAGCATCGGTATGAAAATTCACCATTTGGCTAGACATAGTAGTTTTGTTAAGAAATATACTCCGGCATTTTTGCTAAGATTTTGGG
>CALARN010000025.1 GCA_937889205.1 uncultured bacterium | reverse complement strand
TGCTCTTCCGATCTAGCTCTTGGCATGGTTGGGTCGATTATCGGGGGCAAGAAATACTACCAATTCAAGAAGATGCTACTGCAATAAATATTATAGCTATTGCTGATTATTTCACTACTTTTAAAGACAAGCAATTTATTATTAGTAATTGGAATTATATTGAAGCAATTATTAAGTTCTTAAAATCATATAATTTTAAAAAGTTTAAAAGTAGGACAAATATATCGGATTATGTTACGGGCTTTAAGTTTAACAATAAAAGTAGCTTTGCTTCAAAAACATGTCTGCCCTACCCTAGTTTTGATATTTGGGAACAGTATTTTGGTATATTCACACATACAGCGGTGTTGTTATTAGAGTCAATAAAAAAGTCAATTGTTCTTACAGATGTTGTCAATGCGAAGTATTTAAAGGCTGATTTAGAAGCTTACTACGAGAACCTTAAGAAAGATATACTAAACTACTTACATGATAAGCATCTGCAAAAGTTTATTAAGGGATATATTTTTTCTGAGAAGAAGCTTTCTGTGTACAAAGACGATAGTGCGGATGCTGCTTTAATAAATGCCTTTAATTTAGTTACAGATTCTGAAATTAAACAGTTACTCAAAGAGACTATTCTTAAAGATATTAAAAAATTAGAAGTACAAACAGAAATTGCTGGAATAGCTAGAAAAGAGGATGATCACTATCTGCATCTTGATGGTGAATATAATGGTAATCCTTGGATTTTAACATCTTTGTGGATGGCAGAATTTGCTAAACAAACCAATGATACTAACGCAATGTTAAACTACATTAATTGGGTAATTGAACATACAGATAAAACCGGCTTAATGCCAGAACAAACAAACCCCTTTACGGGGTTTGCTTTAGGAGTGAAACCATTAACATGGAATCACGCTGAATTTATAAGGTTGTTATGGTCTTAGTGTGCCACCAAACACTTGCCATGCAAGTAATGATTTGGCTATAAGACTCAAAATAACATAGACTTTCTCACCAAATAAGTAATCTTTCCAAGGGCCAACTTTTTTGTATTGCAATATCATGTTAATTGCGAAACTATTGAAGAATAAGAAAATCGAAACATAAATCCAGTAAACAAAATCAGGTATGTTACCACCGCCGAATTGGCTTGCTCCATAAACGTAAATACCAAAAACAATCCACGGAACAGCACCAGCAATACAACCTAAAACATAGGTCAACCAAGAAACCTTCTTTTTGCCTTGGTTAACTTCTTCCATAGCAAGACCTAGTAGGTTCATTAACGCATCTAGAACAAAGATCATGACAAGGCTTGCAAAATCATAAATTCCAGATAGAAAACTTATGGCAATCATCATGACACTAGCACTTAGGGCGTACTCATACCATCTTACTCTGTTAATACCGTTTACTAATCCTGCTTCATACTTCTTACGATAGACGGTTGCAATGAAGAAATGTGCAAAAGCGCTCATTAAGAAGAAAGCGATAACAAACCATGCTATATTAACAGTAAATAATTCGTTAGTAGCAGGAAACAGTTTTGTTAGAACTGGATCGAATTTTAAATAATTTATAGTAACTGGTACTACACCTTTATCGGGGCTACTAAGAAAGAAAACTAAAGCAGCCTGTAACAAATGCATAAACCCCATGAAGAGATTGAATTTGTTGAGGCTCGCGAGTTTTTTCGACTCCATCATAAAAAATATAATAACTAATAACAAGATAATAACAGTTTAAGTGGGTAAAGATTACAAATTTTGTGAAGTTTTATTGAAGTTATTATTGCCAGACTAGGAATCGAACCTAGATTAAAGGATCCAGAGTCCCTCGTCCTACCATTAGACGATCTGGCAAATAAAAAAACGGCGTGCCTTAAAGACACGCCGTAATTATACCAATTAATACTAATCCAGTAAATTTTCTACTACAATATATTCGAAAATATTAGGATGAGAACTTTCTTTAGCTGCAGAGTACTTACAGTTACCGATAACTAGCACCTTGTCATCTTTATTAATTGCACCAACCTCTATAGTGAAGTTAATCATTTCAGTGACGGCTTTATCTCTGTCGGAAAAGTCTTTTTCAAATGTGTAGGCAGCAACATTTTTTGTCAGAGCAAGTTGTCTTTTTAAAGTATCGTTTTTCAC
>CALARN010000024.1 GCA_937889205.1 uncultured bacterium | reverse complement strand
ACTCCTTAGAAAGGAGGTGATCCAGCCGCAGATTCCCCTACGGCTACCTTGTTATGACTTAGCTCTGGTTACCAGCCCTGCCTTAGTTCCCGCTTATGCGGGACCGTCGGGCAAAACCGATTTCCGTAGCTTGACAGGCGGTGTGTACAAGACCCGAGAACGTATTCACCGCAGCATGCTGATCTGCGATTACTAGCAATTCCGACTTCATGCCGGCGAATTTCAGCCGACAATCTGAACTGAGGATAGTTTTTTGGGATTAGCTCCACCTTGCGGTTTGGCAACCCTTTGTACTACCCATTGTAGCGCTTGTGTAGCCCAGGACATAAGGGCTATGATGACTAGACGTCATCCCCACCTTCCTCCTCGTTTTGGCGAGGCAGTTTCCGAAGAAATTTTAACATCGGATAGGGGTTGCGCTCGTTGCGGGACTTAACCCTACATCTCACGACACGAGCTGACGACAGCCATGCAGCACCTCTCTAGCACCCTCGAAGGATTTCCCGCTTTCACGGGATTTGCAGCTAAAGTTCAAGCCCTGGTGAGGTTCTTCGCTTAGCATCGAATTAAACCAAGCGCTCCACTGCTTGTGCGGGTCCCCGTCAATTCCTTTGAGTTTTAACCTTGCGGTCGTACTCCCCAGGCGCTCTGCTTAACGCGTTAGCTGCGTCACCGAAGTCTTCTTATCCGTTCCGAAGAAAAAACAAGACAAACCCCGACAACTAGCAGAGATTGTTTACAGCGTGGACTACACGGGTATCTAATCCGTTTTGCTACCCACGCTTTCGAGCCTTAGTGTCAGTTAAGCCCCAGGAGACTGCCTTCGCCATTGGTGTTCTTTCCAATATCAACGCATTTCACTGCTACACTGGAAATTCCGTCTCCCCCTAGCTAACTCAATCTGAATAGTTTTCCCCGCAGTTTACCGGTTAAGCCGGTAGATTTAACGAAGAACTTACTCAGACACCTACGCTTCTCTTTACGCCCAGTAAATCCGGATAAAGTTTGGTGCCTACGTATCACCGATGCTTCTGGCACGTAGTTTGCAGCACCTTATTCATAGAGTACATTCAGAACTTATTCCCCTATAAAAGAAGTTTACAACCCGAGGGCCTTCATCCTTCACGCGGCGTCGCTCCGTCAGACTTTCGTCCATTGCGGAAAATTCCTGATTGCTGCCTCCCGTAGGAGTATGGGCCGTGTCTCAGTCCCATTCTGGCTGGTCATCCTCTCAGACCAGCTACCCGTCATAGGCTTGGTGGGCATTTACCCCGCCAACTACCTGATAGGACACAGGCTCATCTTGAAGCGTCTTTCGACTTTAATCCGCAGATCACATCCAGGATTACTCCACCTTTCGGTGGGCTATCCTCGACTTCAAGGGAGATTCCCATGTGTTACTCAGCCGTTCGCCGCTACTTTTATATCACCTTACGGATCAATAAAAATCGCTCGACTTGCATACCTTAGGCACGCCGCCAACTTTAATCCTGAGCCAGGATCAAACTCTCCATAAAAAATTTTGAATTTGATTAGTATCCCGAAGAGCAGCGCCCTTCGGGATTAAAAACATTCTTGTAAAGAATTGACGTTGACTTCTATTCCATCACAGTCTTTAGCTAAGACAGAATTTCTGTCACCTTTTAAGTTGTTAAAGATCTATGAAAAAAATGCACTTGAAGTTTTTCAATGTGCAGTAGTGATTATAACGGAGCAGTACTGTTCCGTCAATACAAAAAGCACTATTTTTTCTTTTTCTTTGGCAGGTATTTACCATAACTACCATCCCCATCAGTTCTTAAGCTTAGCTGTTCGGCATTTTTCGCTTTTAGAATCCTGACTAGTGCAATAATTACATTAATTATTGTAGCAAAAAGCAAAGAAAAACCGACAATGCGATAACTTAAAAAATCGATTCCAGAGATTCTTGAGATTACCACGAACAAGTAGGCCACCATTAAACCTAAACTAATCTTTGCATGTAAACGCATCAGCTTTCTCTGCTCTACTTCAAGATTAAATCTTGCTCTTTTCTTTTTATAGTACCAAATCGAAAAACCGGCGGCTAAGGTTCCTATCATTCCCAATGCGAATGCTACAGAACTCAATTCAAAAGAAGTAGGTAAAGTGAAAAGATAATCATTCATTTTATAAACAGTTAATATATCTAAAATTGTAATATAAAGCTGTCAATTGTCAACCTCGAAAGAATTACTGGAGATTGCAAAATATATTTAGTAGTATTGTGATATATATTATTTTTAATATTAATTTAATGGATCAACCAAATTCATTTCCCGCAGAAATGCCCGAAAGTGTTGCCCCTAGCGTTGCCACGACTGAACCTCCTGTAGAGAAGCCTGTAGCTAAAAAAAGCAATAAATTGCTAATTGTGTTGGCAATCATCGTACCCTTACTAATTGTAATAATTGCTGTAGTAGTTATTGCAGGATTGGCTTTATATAATGGTGCCAAAGAAATTGAAAAAGAGATTAAGGACTTAACACCAACAGTCACTAACACGGTAGAACCATCCGGAGATGCCGGAAACGAGACTTACCCAATGTCACAGTTAACAGATAGACTAACACCATCTTTTAAAAGCGTACCCCAAGGTAGCGCCCTTGAAATGTCAGGCTTGTACTTTGCTGAATATTTAAATAAGCCAATTTTGTTTATCTATCGCGAAGGCCCCAGCAACCCTGGCTGGAGTTTTGAAAATGCAATTTATGTGAGAGAAAATGAAAATGAAGTTTTTCAAGCGTTATCTTTAAATACTAACGAACAATACGCAGAATTTCCCCAAAGTCTAAGAAATGTACACAAACTCGGCGTAATTAATTATGATCCTGATATCGACTCTAATGACGAAAGCTACTATGTTCTTTCTCCCATGGAAATTACAGATGGATTTTTAAACTACGATGGAACAATATTGTATGTAAGCTACATAACAGAAATATACAATAGCGTTCAAGGTAAACCCGTAACCGGAATTTTAGCTTATGATTTAGATAATAATAAATTCGCTTCTTTTGTACAACATGATGTTGCAAATCCATTGATAGATAACATGCAAGGTGCTTATACAGTATTAGCTGCTAAAGGAGACTATGTAGTAGCATCGTTAGGTAATTGCTATGGTTGCACTGTTAATGGCATAACAACAATTGCTCTTAATTTTAAGACTAAAGAGTATATTGTACTTGGAGAAGTAATCTCAGATGTATATATAGATACAGAAGATGCGATAGTAAGCTTTACCGAGATGGAATATATTGGCGAAGCAGATACTAATTGTTTAGAAGCCTGTCCAGTTTATGAAGAGGGTGACGAACTCACATTTGACTTGCCATAAGGCAAATTTTTAATATGCAATAAAAAAGAGAGGTGCAAGCACCTCTCTTTTTTATATCAATTTTATTGAATACTTATTTCATCAAACCATCAAAGAATTCACCGATTACTGGAAGTTTATAATCTGGCTCCATATTTGCAGCTTTGATTATTAACAATACTTGAAATACTACAGCCACTGGATAGAACAAGCAACCAATTACTACTGTTGTTAAAACAGAAGCTAATAGGTATAAAGCAAACAAAGCATTGCTTTGTTTTGCATAATGCTTAACAATAGGTGAAGCATCTTTCATTGCATAGAACATTATTAAGCCAACTAAAGGAAATGTTGCTACGATAGCAAGCAACTTATCATTTGATTCGGCCTTAGGAGCTGTTGTTGTTTCTGCCATTTTAAATATATTTAAATAAATATTACTAGTGTAAGTATATTTTCTCTGCTAAGCGATGTCAAGCTGTTAAAGCGTAATATTAGGCTATTTTCAAATTTATTATGCAAATTATTTTCGCTGTTGCAGCGCATACAATTGTTTCAATTCAGCTACTGTAGTTGCTTCTTGAGCATTTTTATCTCTACCAAACACCTTAAGTCTAGGAAACCTGAGTGAGTATGCTTTTTTATCTGCTCCGCCATGGTTCTTGCTAATACTGATTGAATCAGCCTCTACTTCCACTACTACCTTTGGCGCTACAAGTACATCGGGAAGTAGCATTTTATTAATACCGTAATTATCAGGTAGCTCATCGAGACGATACTCATCAAGTGTTGCCTTTATTTTAGCCCAGTCAGCCTCTTTGAAACCACTTCCTACCTTTGTAAGGCTGAGGAACCTATCTTTATCGCGATCATAGACGCCAATTAGGATTGCTCCGATACCAAATTGGGCCCTGTCACCCTCGCCGAAATAATAACCTAAGACTACCGCATCAATTGTATCGACTAGTCTTTTGTCACTTGAAGCTTTTAATTTAATCCAATCAAAGTTTCTAGAACCCGGCTTATATAATGTAGCATCATCTTTAGCTATTAACCCCTCAAGATTCATTTGCACATACTTATTAAATAGTTCTTCAACTTGCTCGGTGGTCTTGACTAAAGTCGTTTCTGCCAATTTAAACATGCCCTGTGGCATGCTATATGCATTTTTTCCAAACACCTCTTCTAGTTTTAAAATTCTCGTTTCGATGCTCTCAGGTAATAAGTCTTGGTTGTTTAAATAGAGAATGTCGAATAAATTAACCTGCAGGGGGACATCTTCTGAAGTGGACACGACATCATACTTGCGTTTGCGCTTTATAGTTTCTTGAAAATCTAGAAAGGTATTATCATCAACATTAAAACCAATAGCTTCTCCATCAAGAATAATGTTATCGACAGGAAGTTTTTTTGCTGCGGCTACAATATCAGGGAACATATCCGTTAGGCTTTCGAGATTACGGGAGAAAATTCTTACAGTTTCCAGTTCTGAATCAGCTTGAAATAATTCTAAATCAGAAGATTTCTTGGGTTTTGCGGCAAAGCCCTGCTTATTATAATGTATCTGCACTCTTAAGCCATCAAACTTTGGTTGAATAAAACAATCCCCCAGCCTTTCAATAATTGCTGCGGCACTTTTTTCTCGCTCCACTAGCTTTGAAGCTACTGGCGTTCCGGGAACTGCATGAATTGTTTTCAAGGCTATTACGCCTTTTGTTAAAGCTAGTGTAGCAATTTCACCGATATCCACACTAACCCCGCAGGCATACTCAATCAACTCTCTTTGTCGCTTATCGCCACCAATTGCCCATGATAGCGCATCAAACACCGTCTTGTTACTTAGCCCTAAGCGCATCTTACCTACTAGCATTCGGGCGACAAATTTAGCCTCAATTGGTGTTAGTTGTTTTAATAATTTGATAAATATTTGCTGCTTATCTGTTTGTGAATTCTTACCTGATAATAATGCTAATTTCTCTAATTCATCAAAAACCTGATTGATTGTTAAATTGGTTATTTCAAAAGGTTTTAGCGTCTTCGTCTTACTCTCAATATAACCACCAACATCACCTACTTTCTTATACTCGGCTAATGTTTTTTGATCAGACTGCTCAAAGAAAACTGCCAATGCTTTTACTGAAAGCTTAACCGAAAAGTTAAATTCAATCGGTAAAAAACTTGGAGCAACTCTACCACTGAGTAAATACACAGCCTGTTTAATTTCGTCAGTAGCTAATTTTGAGAAAAGTTCAGCCAATATTTCTGTCATCTCGTTACGAGAGCTAATTTTTTCTAGTTTTGCTAAATAATCTGCGAAATCTTTAAAAAGCATTTGGCCATCATTAATAAATGAAATACTACTACATTATATCAAATGAATTGAATGGCTGTTACGCCAAGAGATAACGAGCACCTTTGGTTCTGCCCTTCTTGACTACCAAGCCTTTATCAATTAAATCTTTTAAATCTCTAAGAATGGTATCGTCAGATATTTTTGCGAAAAGCTCAGCAAAGTCAGGATTAGTTATCTGACCTTCTGACTCAAGCGTACTAATTATTAGTAATTGTCTCTCATTCAAAGCAATTTGCCCAACTTTCATTTTGAGTTTTCGGTCTTTACTTAACGAAAGCACCTTCTCTTTAATGCGGTTTAGCTCAACATCTACTCCATGTGTAAAATAAGAAATCCATTTGGATAAATCTCCTTTATTAGCACTATCTAGTGCAGCGTAATATCCACGAGGATCTTGATCATAATACTCTTCAAGACTAAAAAAGGATTTAATATCATAGCCATCACGGTAAAGTGACCAGGTAGCAATCGTTCTCGCAGTTCTACCATTTAAATCAGCAAATGGATGGATACGCACCAATTCATAATGTAATATTGCGGCTCTAATTAATGCATGCACCTCAGTACCTAGTGTTTGGTCCCAAGTAATGAGCTCATGCAATTGTGTTTCTACTTCTGAATATTTTGGTGGGTCAAAGACCACATCTAAACTACTGGTATTTACTATGACCGCATTTTTCTTGCGAGCTTTACCTAGGTAATCTTCAGGTAATATTTTTCTGCCTAGTCTGCTATGAATCTCGAAAAGCAAATCTATAGTAAGGGTTTTATTTTCTCTGTTTGAAATAAAGGCGATTACATCTCGGTAATTAATAATTTCTTGGATATCTCGTAAACGATATGAATCAACTTCTTCACCATCAATAATTCTCTCGGCCTCGTCTATAGAAAGCTCATTACCCTCTAATGCTGTGGAGTGATGCACTGACCTAACCAAAGCTTGCCCTTGAAATTTTCGTTCCCACGCCGGAACTAACGGAGAATTTTCAATAATTGCCTTAGAAACTTCGCATTGAGCTATATTCTTCAGTATTTCATTTGATATTTGAAACTTGGGTGTATATGCCATCTTTGCTATTTTATTAATACATAAGAACTAGCTTTGGTGGTGCCCTGTTTCATTATTAGTCCAGCTTCTTGCAACTTTAATAAGTCACGACGCAAAGTTCTTTCGGTTACACCAGGTATTTTAGGTAATAAGTCTTTCATTTCTAGGCTTTTCTTGCCTCTAATAATGGCATAAATTACATTTTGTCTGGGGGTAAGACTGTATTTCTTACTTGCCGGAGCCATCTTCTCTGGCTTAGCCTCTAGCCCACTTATACCTTCTGGTTCGAAAGTACTACTGGATTTATCGCGCCAATTCTTTGCTAATAAGAAAGCAGCAAGTACTACGCCAATTAAAGAAGTTAATCTGAAAAAAGATCTGCAGATTCGTTTCATAATGTAAACCTTACTAACATATGTTTCATTCTAAGTGTTTTTGAATGAAAAAGGAATACCCGAATTTTTTGAGGTTATTTATTTTAGCTCGCCCCAGTCTTTACCTTGCTGATACGAGACTTGAACAGGCACATTAAGGGTAACCACACTACTCATTAATTGATGCATCATTTCAATAAACTCTTTGGTACGTTGTTTATCATTTAATGAGACTTCAAATACTAATTCATCATGAATCTGCAGTACCATTTTGGCAAAGTCTGAATATTCTGCTGCAATTAAATCTTGTGCCTTAATCATAGCTAACTTGATAATATCTGCAGCACTACCCTGTAGGGGAAAGTTCATAATTTCTCGCTCAGCACCAGATCTTACTTGGAAGTTGGCATTATTTAAGCCGGAGGCATCACGACGACGACCAAAGAGGGTTTCGACATAGCCATAATTACGTGCATCAGTTTTAATGTTATCAAAATAGGTTTTTACTTTAGGGTAACTACTAAAAAATGTCTCGATATATGCTTGCGCTTCGTGAGTTGGAATTTTCAAACCATCGGCTAGTCCGTAGGCGGATATTCCATAAACTATGCCGAAATTAACTGTTTTACCTATGCGTCTTTGTTGTTTTGTTACCTTCGCAATATCAACCTTAAAAAGTTGAGCCGCAGTGGCTGCATGAATATCATGGCCGTCAACAAAGTATTCAATTAATTTTTCTTCGTTAGAGAAATGAGCTAACAACCTTAACTCTTGCTGAGAATAATCAAATGTTATAAATTCATTGCCAACATCTGCCACAAACGCACTTCTGATTCTTTGCCCTAGTTCGGTACTTGTGGGAATATTTTGCAAATTAGGATTAGTTGACGAAAGCCTACCAGTTGCTACAATTGCCTGATTATATGAGGTGTGCACTCTGTGAGTAGCTGGATTAATTTGCTCTATTAGAGCATTAGTATAGGTCGATTTTAGTTTGAACAGCTCGCGATACCGTAATACCGACTTTATGATTGGATACATTTCAGCATTATTTAGTAACACCTTCTCATTAGTTGAATATGCTCCGGCTTTTGTCTTTTTCCCGGTAGGTATTTGTAGCTTCTCGTAAAGAATTATTGCCAATTGCTTGGGGGAAGAAATATTAAATTCTTCACCTGCAAAATCAAATATTTCTTTTTGCACTTTGGCAATCATTTGATCAAGTTCTAAAGCAAAGTCTTGCAGTCTTTTTGGGTCTAACTTGATACCATTTCGTTCTACTGTTGCTATCACCCTAGTAAGAGGCAATTCAATATTCTTATAAAGGCTTTTTATATCCCACTTTTGCCCCTGTGTATTTTCAACGAACTCATTTAAGAGCTTCTCTTTAAGTAACAATAAATGATGCGCTTGTGTATATCCCTGATCACCCGCAAACAAACTTTGCTGCTCTTCCTGTTCTAATTTTATACTCAAATACCTGTTTAATGATGATCTCAAATCTACTTTACCTGTGCCAGCCTGTAGTAAATAATCTATTAATTGTAGGTCATCTTGATAAGAAAAGTCGTTGATGCCTAGAGACAAAGCCGCATGAACTTCTTGCTTACCATCAAACACCACCGCTTTACCACTGGCATAAATTGGTTGTAATTCTTTAATAACCTCTGCATTTATAAGCTGTGATTCAAGACAAAATACCTTCTCTGACAAAGCAAAGAATATTTTTAAGGGTTTAGCAAAAATATTATCTGTACTCTCGCTATACAAAACAAAACTGGTTGCCTTGTTTAAATCGGCTGCCATTTCAGTTACTTGCTTAGCATTGCTCAAAGATAGCTTAGTAAAATTTGTATCATCCGCAATTTTTGCTATCTCTGCCTTAGTATTACTAACACCCCCAGTAGTTTGTTGGATAAAAAAATTCAGTTTAGGCTGCAATGAATGAAACTCATAATATGAAAATAGCTTTTGTAGCTCTAAAAAGTCTAAATCTTCCAGCTCTGAATTGTCTAGGTCTAAAACAACAGGCACCTGATAGTTTATTTGAGCCAGCTTTCTACTGATAAATGCCGCTTCTTTGTCATCAAGCAGTTTCTTCTGTACGGCAGGTTTTAGCTCATCAATATGCTGGTACAATTCTTCAAGACTTTTATATCTTGTAATTAAATCTAATGCCGTTTTTTCACCCACACCTTTTACCCCAGGAATGTTATCAGATGCGTCTCCTCGTAAGGCTTTATAATCAACAGTAAGACTTGGATCAAAACCCATTTTTACAGCTGCCGCAGCTTCGTCGAATAATACTGATTTCGAAAACGATGAACCAGCAAGATAAACCGCTACATCTTCACTTAATACTTGAAATAAATCTTTATCACCTGTAACAATTATCTTCTTAAACTCTCTGTATGCAGGTGACTTGCAGATTGAGCCAATTACATCGTCTGCCTCGTAACCTGATTGGGCTATTACTGGAATTTTTAACGAAGCAATAAGATCAGATATTTTTGGTAACTGCTCTTTGAGATTATCATCCAGTTTAGGTCTGGTTGCCTTGTATTGGCTATACATTTCATGCCTAAATGTTTTACCGGGCATGTCTTTAGCTGCAATTACATAATCTGGTTTAAACTGTTTAAGCACTTGTAGAAGCATTGTGGCAAACCCATAGATAGCGTTTGTATGCTCTCCCCTCTTTGTCATCCAGTCGCTAGGGAACGCATGAAATGCTCTATGCGCTAAAGCATTAGTATCTATCAACATTAATACTGGCTTTGACATCAAAGAATGTTTAACAATTTAATGGCAGCTGAATTTAATTGTTTTATGCTTTTGCTGCAAACAGGTTATTAAACTCTTCGCCTTCAATAGTCTCTTTAACTAACAGAATCTCAACAATCTTATCAAGCATTTTGCGGTTATCTTTTAATAGCTTTCTTGTAAAAGTAAGACTATCAGTAATTATCTTTCTTACTTCATCATCAATCATTTTTGCTGTATCCTCTGAATAGTCTTTGTTTTTACCGTAAGAATAACCTAAGAAAGGCTCTTCTTCGTCACCATATTTTACTAAGCCTAACTTAGCACTCATACCAAATTGCATCACCATTCTCTTCGCAATGCTTGTAGCTTTATCAATATCATTGGCTGCACCTGAAGTGACATCACCAAAGACCAATTCTTCAGTCGCGTAGCCAGCTAAAAGAGTTTTAATTTTGGAAAGCATCTGAGTTTTCGTCATTTGTAACTGGTCATTTTCAGGTAATGGCATGGTATAGCCCAAAGCCATACCACGAGAAATGATTGTAATTCTATGTACTGGATCGGTCTCGGGTACTAATTTCATAGCTAAAGCGTGCCCAGCCTCGTGATAGGCTGTCATTTTTAACTCTTTATCGCTACGCTTACGTTTTCTTTCAGGTCCAACTTGCACTTTAGTAGCGGCCTCTTCTAAATCAGCGGCAGTTATCTCTTTACGATTGTTTTTGGCAACAATAATTGCTGCCTCGTTTAACATGTTCTCAATATCTGCACCAGAAAACCCAACCGTTCTTTTGGCAATAACATTTAAATCAACGCTTGTCCCTATTGGTTTGTTCTTAGAGTGTATAGCAATGATTTCTTTTCTGCCTTCTAAATCAGGTAAATCGAGTACTATTCTTCTGTCAAATCTGCCCGGTCTTAAAATGGCAGGATCTAATACATCTGGCCTATTGGTTGCTGCAATCACTATTACATTAGTATTCTTTTCAAAGCCATCCATTTCTACCAAAATTTGGTTTAGTGTTTGTTCTGTTGTTCCAGATTGAATCGTTGTACCACGTTTTCTGGCAACGGCATCAATTTCGTCAATAAAAATTAAAGAAGGCGCTGCTCGTTTAGCTTTGTCAAACAAGTCTCTAACACGAGAGGCACCGGCACCAACTAGCATCTCTTCGAATTCTGAACCCGAAGTATGAAAAAATGGTACACCGGCCTCGCCGGCAATCGCTCTTGCAAGTAATGTTTTACCTGTACCAGGAGCACCAACCATTAATGCCCCCTTTGGGATTCTAGCCCCAACTGCCAAAAACCTACGAGGATCTTTCAAAAACATGACAATTTCTTTTAGCTCTTCTTTCGCCTCATTAATACCGGCAACATCTTTAAAGGTAACATCAGGTTTTCTACCAAAGAACATTCTTGCTTTAGATTGCCCGAATTTCATTAATCCACTTCCTGAATTTTGCACACCTCTAAACATGAAAATTGCTATTACTATCAGGGCACCTAAGAAAACCATTACCAAGATATCCCCCCAAGGAATCT
>CALARN010000023.1 GCA_937889205.1 uncultured bacterium | reverse complement strand
TGGAGCTATGGTGATGAGTTCCCTTTCATTGAGACTACTCAAGGGCTTATTAAGCTTGTAGAGAATGTGATCAATACATCTAGTGATTAAGGTATAGAGAATTATATTAAGCGCTATGTAATTGCATTGCTAATCTCCACTCTAAGATACTCAAGAAAAGCCTTTTGCAGTAACAAGAAATTTGGAACATTATCATTTGCTTCAACTAGCAGCTTATCAGTAAATACAGGGCTTCCGCTATTGTATTCTTTAACTGGCAAGTTTAATAATAAATTTGCTCTTAAATGAAATGCTAGCTGCTCATCATCTCCGAAATACTTAATAAGTGGCCTTTCATATTCACTTGATATAAAAGCAAATATTAAATTGTTGTATCCTGCAATTTCTTTAGTAAAAGGCATGA
This sequence comes from uncultured bacterium, assembly GCA_937889205.1. Taxonomy (GTDB): domain Bacteria; phylum Patescibacteriota; class Dojkabacteria; order B142; family OLB20; genus CALARN01. Next base: position 24,974 of record CALARN010000023.1, on the reverse strand, counting down.
AAATAATGTTGTCATAGCCAGTAGGTATATTAAAGCCTTGATCTTCTGCAACAATGTAATATGTCTCTATGCTTTTCAGTCGCTTCTCTGTTAAAGCTTGTTCAAGCAATGTGAAAATGCCTAATGCCGTGTTGCCTTGACAGATTTCATCGTCGACAAAGAGCACTTTGCCTGCTTTTTCAATAGTTGCAACATATGCTTGGATTTGACCTGAATAATAGGAGTAATCGAATCTATTCTCTTCAATTTCAAGCATCCCAGGAAGATACCTGAAAAAGGGCACATTAAGAAGCTTAGGTCGTGGCTTATCCAGCAGGTCAAATACCATAAGAGCTATTTCGGACATAGCAATACCACTGTTACCACCCGATACTAAATGGTCAATATTGTCACTGCAAATAATCTCTTTAATTTGTCTACAGTAATTATACAATCTTGTTTTACCCTCTTCCCCTAAATCTATTCTCATTATTAATCTATAACTGTTTCATTAATTTAGCGTAATAATTTCTAGCTTTTCCTCAATCTCATTCGCCGATTTAACAACAAAATCTGCATTAGCAAAATCTTGGTCTTTTGATGAATTAGTTGGGATTGCAATACTCTTTAGTCCCGCTTTCTTAGCCGATTCAATGCCGAGAGAAGTATCTTCTATGGCAACGCAATATTCAGGCGAAATTCCTAGCTTCTTTGTAGTTAGTACATAAGGCTCAGGGTCTGGTTTTAACTTAACACAGTCTTCCCTAGTCACAATCTCATTAAACATATGCTCAATACCTATGTTCCTAAGTATAAGCAAGGTCCCTTCTCTACCGGCAGATGTTGTCACTGCAAGTGCCACCTTGCGCTTATACAGCCTCTTTATTAGTTTAATAGTCTCATCAAAAATTTGAACGGTATCTAATTCGTTATAAAAGTTCTCTTTCATCTTTTCTCGAAATACTTCAGGGTCAAAATCCCATTTAGTTAAAAAGTACTCAGTGTAAACAAATGAACTGCGACCAATAATCTGTGAAGCGTCTGCATCTGGCATATCAAAACCGAGCTGTTTAAATGCCTTTTTTGCTGAATTAATTACCAGTATTTCTGAATCGATGATGATGCCGTCTCTATCAAAAACAACTGCTTTACACTTTATTAATTGATTCATATTATCTTCGAGAAGGCCATCTAAAAAAAACTAACAATTAAAATCTATCTGAAACTTACCTGAGATTAAGATAGACTTGAAATAACAGTTTACTTTTCAACAAATGTTATACCGCCTAGAATATCTTGGTAGTCATTATTATAATTATTAAATGTGGATTCCATATCTCCAAAAGTGATGGCGTATACCTGCCCCGCAACAACAGTGTAAATATATCTATATTTCATTGATAAAGTGCTTACTTTAGCAGTAAAGGTGAATTCTTTTGCATCATAGCCACCGACTTTTGTGTCGCTAACATCCTCAACCAAGGTTACATCATCAAACGCACCTTGAAAGCTAGAAATTGCTTTACTTGTAATTTCTGAAAGATTAGTGGTGGAGAAATTTTCATTTTTAATCATAAAGCTGGCGGTATTTTTCATATATTGATGCTCGAGAACCGATCCCGCTACTTTCTCCCAACCATCAGGTAACTCAACACTTAGCTTAGTTGTCTTGGTAACTTCCTCTTCTTGAGAAACAGTGGGAGTAACATTTTGATTAGTATTCATTGGTTCTTGCTTATTGTTTAAAACAAAAAAAACAGCAGTAGCAATAATTAAAAGTACTATGATTATAAGGATTTTTTTCATCACAAAATTTAATAAATTAATTATATTTTATTTCTTTTTAAGAGAATCTCTTATATCTCTTAATAAAACTATTTCTTCAGGAGTTTCTTCTTTCTTTTTTTCTTCTTTCTTTTTAAACCTATTTACCTGTTTAACGATTATAAAGATTACAATGGCAATGATTAGAAAATCAATAACTGTATTAATAAATAGGCCGTAATTAATTAACACGGCAGATGTATTATCTGTAGCAGCTTGTAAGGTGATTGATAATTTTGAAAAATCAATACCCCCTAGCAATAATCCAATAGGAGGCATAATGATATCTGTAACTAACGAACTTACAATCTTGCCAAATGATGCCCCTATAATAACACCTATGGCAAGGTCTAGGACATTGCCTTTAAGGGCAAACTCTTTGAATTCCTTAATCATAATTGATAAATAAGAAGTAGAGATTAGCCTTATTATAGCTTGAGTATTTAGTATTTGCTACATATATTAACAAAGAAATGCTCTCATGAATAAATGAAAATCAATAAGCAATCCGGAAGAGGTTCCATCGCGTCGCTATTGCACACCCCAATCCTTTTTGTGAATGTTCGCCTACTGCCCTCACGTTAAATACTGTTGGTTTAGCAAATTCAATTCCCGTAAAAAACTTTTTTTCTTCCGTCCCAATTTCTTCATTATCTAATCCTGCCTGTACAAAAGTTTTAAAGTAGTCGAACTTATTACCAGCATCGCTGACTGCATTTTCAGGTAGTTTGATTGCATAAATATCCCGCTTACAGGCTAGAAGATTAATTGCAGATGTCAGATAGAGTTCGGTGCCAGCATTGGTTCTATTCTCGGGATTTATTTTGGAATCTTTGTTAGAATTTGCAGTTGCATCAGCAATAAGACGATCCAAAATCGGGAAGATTTCTGAATTCAACAGATATCCAGAGTAAACTGCTAAATCCGATGGTCTCTTTGCGATTCCAGTTTTTCAACAATGCCATTCACTTTCCAAATCTTTGAGTTTAGTTCCTCGCCTTTTATAAATCCATATTTGTCTGCGGCTTCGGGAATAACAGCAGTAGTTACTTTCATTTTTTAAACAAATTATATTTTAAGATTTCCAGTAAGGCTTTGGTACCGTCTGAAATCCCTCGCATGTGTTTACCTTCGGCTATGGTGCGGGGATAATAGTCTATCGGCAATTCGGCAAATTTCAGCTTTGGTTTGTATCTTGACAATCTGGCTGTGATTTCCGGTTCGATACCAAAATTGGAAGTTGCTGTAAATTTGGGCGCAATTGCCCTGAGTACTTCACCTTTGACCATCTTGTAACAACATTCCATGTCCTGTGTCCACATGCCATTTCTAAACCAGGTAAACAGACTGGAAAATAGACTCAATGCTCTGTTGCCAATCCAGTTGCCGACGTAAATAAATTTGTTGTTCTTGCCAAAGCGGTTGCCGTAAACAATGTCGAGATCGTGCGTCTGGAAGAGTTTAATAAAATCCAATAAATTTGCAGGTTCGTATTCCAGATCTGCATCTTGAACCACAATCAAATACCGCCGGACAAAAGCCAATATTGTGAATACGCATATCTATTACCACTGTAACCGGGTAAGAGACTATGACTGCGAAGAGCCTTACATCACCGAAGAGGAGCTAATTAGACAGCTAATCACCTACCTCCCCAAACTGAAGCTCAATAAAAGATATTTATGGAATGAGTTTAATGAGGAAATAAAACGCCTGACGCACCTTAAAGGGATAATAAGCCGGCAGACAACCATGGATTTTGAACTAACACCACATAACAACAGGGTTGTTAAGAGTGAAGAATTATCAGTAGAGGAAGATTTAATGTTACAGGACTACCTGCACCATATCCTCCAATACGGCACACCCGAAGAAAGAATAAATATACTCTCTGGGTTATTAACTAGATTTGAACTTACAAATAGGCATTTGAGGATTGTTAAATAAAACCTAAATCAGTTCGAATTGATTTTATTTGTTGCAAATTTCTCAAGTATTACAGAGCTAGGATGATTTGCTAACGAAACAAGATGATTGACCAATGCGATCGGGACAAGAGAGTTGTTATACATATCGCATTTCAGCTCATCTAATGCATTGAGGATTATTTCAAGATTCTGAAACTTATCAATCGTTGGATCTACAACAACCTTTGAGTTATTAACTGGAATAGTCACAACGTAAACCCTATCGTTATGAGATTTATAAATTAACTTTCCGCCATAATACGAAGTGCTAGCGTAAATAGGATTTGCTTTGCCGTTTTGTGGAATAACGTATTTGTAAATATAATCGTTATTAAGTAAGAAGGCCTTTCCTTTTGGCAATAAGGTCCCTCTACCATCAGGTTGATCGTTTGTAATTTCACGTGCGTGTTCGACAAAAGCTCCACTTTTTTCTATCCCTGCTAAGCAAAGATTATTATTCGCTAATAAGTACTTACAAAGCTTCCTGAATATTTTATGCATATTAGCAGTCTGTCCGAAAAATGCTAAAGGGCCATCTTTAACAAATAACACTTCTTTCAGAAGTGATGGTTGTTTCTCGAGTATAAATCGTATGTAGTGAGCAAGTATTATTTGTTCTAGTGTTGTGCAAACATATCCTAAAATCCCACCTGCTCCAAGTTCATCATCTATTGCTTCGTGAAGCCTGAAAATGTCAATTAAGAATATTTCCTGTTTGCAGGCATCACAATGGAATGTATATTCTATGCTAATGTCTTTCCTAAAAACATTAATTTCTTCTGCTTTACACAAAGGGCAAGACGCTAATTTATAATTTTCACCAATACTCGTACTGAGGTACTCTTCGTATAGTAACCATTTTAAAGTGTCATAATAATTGCGGCCATTTCTATCCTGCAGAAAGAAATCATGTATTACCCTTCTGACAGAATCTGTTAATCGTACCTCTTTCCCAAATGTAATATTCTTTATTGGTAAGACAAGCTTAATTCTTTCCAGCTCTTTGAACTTTGCCATATCTTCAGGGGCAATAAAAGGACTGTTTTCAATATTATGCAAATCTTGAAGATCAAAGAACAAAGCTCCAAATTGGAAAAAGGCTATGCTAGATGACGGATATTTCTTCCTTACGAGCGACTCAGTATACCCACCATCAATAGCAATAACATGTTTTAAAGGGGACCGTACGTGATTTATGTCGTAAACATATTTCAGATCATCGGCTTCAATCTCGTCCTGATTCTTTGGCAACACACACCGTGATAAAAAGCCTTTAACGTTTTCATCATTAATTAAATGAGTATGCGAACTTTTACTCGCCCATTCCATGGGACGATTATTTCCAGAACTATATGCCATCTTATTCGCCTTCTTTTTTAGCTAGAAATCTGTCAATTTGGACAGGGACTACAAACGGGTTTGTATATGTTTTCATCCTAATAAACCCTTTATCACTATCTGCACTGAATCTAATTAAGGAATCTGCAAAATCACTGAAGTCATAATATTTTCTCAACTCTTTAAGCTCATCTTCATTATTGAGGTGGGCAATAAACCAATTTTGTGTGTTCTTTAAAATATTAGTACTAATTGAACTCACCTCCTGTGTGGCATAGGTCATGCCTATCCCAAGCTTGGCGCCTTCTTTCGCTAAACGGTTATATATCTGACTTAAATCTTTGTCATCTTTCTGGGGAAAAAGATTATGTGCTTCCTCAAAGTAAAACTGGATGAAGTTATTAGGTAGGCTATTCGTAAAACGGCTTAAAGAATCCTGGAAAATCTTTACGCAAATGCGATCTGAATAAATATGCTGTATTTGAGAATCACCTTGAGAAAGATCAATAATTACAATTTTTCCATCTCTCAAATTCTCTGTAATTTCCTCTTCGAATGCTTTTGAGTCAACATGAGTATGCAGCTTAATTAAGGGTTTTAATTTATTATATCCAGTAATCATAGAACTCTTACCTGGATTTTTTTGTTTTGTTAAAAATACTAACAATGCCTGTAGTTCTTCATCAATCCAGGGCTTACCATTTTTATCGTCATATTTCCTGAAAAACTCCCATTCTCTAGAATTAAGCCATACCTTTGTAAACCATATGATTGCATCTTCGATACTAATACCTACTGAAGGGTCAATAATATTTTCTGTTCTTACAAGTTTATTAATTTCATTATTCCCTTTAAACTTAACTGAAAAGTGATCAGGGACTTTAAAACCTGCTGCTTTTAAACAACATTGATAAGCAGCTACTTTCCTATCGTATCTAGTTCTACCGGCAATATCTGTTTCGTAATCTTCAGGCTTTTCTAGATTAACCGCTAAAAAGTTGTTAATATAGTCAGACTTATCACCTGCATCAGCAAAATGGCTATTTATCAATGAAAGTCCAGCTTCAATCTCTCTATAGAAGTTTACTTTCATTATTTTAAACCCCGGCTTCTCTAGTACTGAATATCTTTCAGTAACACCCTGATATATATCAAAAATAGCTGTGCCTTCATCTTGAAGGTTCTTATTGGCATATTCGCCATTTATGTCGAAGATAATTTGACCAACTTTAAACTTTGGATTATCGTCATCAAAAGGATTTAGATAATTTTCAGCCTCGCCTTCACTTACTTTATTGGGCAAGACCTTATTAGTCGCATTTTGAGATATCTCAAATGTTGCTTGAATAATCTTTTTAACCGTATTAGATTTACCGGTTCTAGTCATCCCAAAAAGCGCAGAACGCTTACCCAAAAAGTCTTTAGGATTTATATAGACTTCCACTTCATTAGTATTGGCTTGTTGAAAGCGGCGGCTTGAACTATACCTTACTTTCCCGACTCTGAATTCGCTACCTGAGCCGGCTATACCGTTTTTTCCTCTCAAATTCACAATATACTTCAGGACATTTCCTGTAGCCTTATATACCTCATAGTTGTTTGCAGAATAAAAGTTTTCAGTGTCTGCTCCAAACTCAATGTAACTTTTATTTGCTTCCGTTACTCTATAGAAAGTCCCTAACATCCGACATTCTAATCCTGAAAAACTGAATTCATATCGTGTGAAGGTGTCTAGTTTGGTTTCTGAGTCTGCTCCTTCTCTCCCAGAAATATCGATTGCATCTTTATAGTATTCGATCATAGAGCTTATAACATCGCTATTATTGGGCAAGGTTGTTGGACCTAGGGCTCTTAATAAGAGTGCTTCCTCAACACCTGCTTCGCCAGTATAGAAAGCCAATAAAAATGCTCCCTGCGGGATACCACCTGCCTTAAATTTCCAAGCATCAGAAATCAAAACATTCATTTTGGAATAGTCAACATAGAATGGCCTACCCACAAAGAAATCCTGATTTGCCTTCCCCTCCTTTAGGATGTCTGTATTTAATAGTTGAGTGATAATATTTTCGACTTTATCCATTGGAGGTAATTATTACTGAATTAAGTTCTGGGTTCTGGTGCCTTAATAAGGCTTGATATATATATTTTTCGTCAATTTCAATTCCCAACCACTTTCGGCCGAGTTTTTCAGCACAATAACCAGTAGTATTACTTCCAGCAAATGGATCAAGAATAAGGTCACCTTCTTCAGTCAAGAACTCTATAAAAAGCGTGGCTAACATTGGCGACATCCTTGCAGAATGAGGAATTATCCCATTTTCTCTGCAAGCCCTACTGAAATGATCATTAGAGCTGGTATTGGAAAAACTTAGTACATTAGAGGGTAATCGCAATGGCGTTTCAGGATTTATTTGCTCAAACTCAAGGAAGTTATGCATAATGCTTCCACCATTATCTTTTAAGAAACTTTTCTCACCTATCTTGTGGGCAGATGGCCTTTTCCCTGAATTATACTTCTGATTCTTAATTAACTGTTGCATCCTTTTACTATATGGCTTCAGTATCCTTGAATTATCAGCCTTAGGGTTATCAGTTTTAGCCATCCACCAAACATGAGTGTAACTGTCGACCGTTCTTATCCTATTGACAGTAACCCACTGAGCTGGTGAGGGTAGCCTCGATGGATTAAAACATATAAATTCCTGACATAGCCTAAGATCGGCTTTTTTATTTTTAACAAATTCGAGCAACGATTCTATTGGAAGCAGCGCCTGTATAGGCCTTCCCGACTCCCAGGCATTCCCAAGTTCAATTACAATAGATCCGTCCGGTGCAAGTAATTCTGAGAAAATGGGGGCTAGATCAACCAACCATTTCTTATATGCTTCACCATGAAGGTTACCGTAGTCCTTCTTTTTATTCAAAGGAAACGGAGGAGACGTCAGGATAAGATTAACTTTGTTTTTTAATTTCTTTCCTAACGGTCCAGAAAGAAACTTAATCGAGTCATTAATAATATATTCTCCTAATTCTGTTGTGAACTGAATATCCGACATTAATATGGGGTATTGTTAAAAACAACCATTTTTAATCACTATATAAATTATAGGTAAGTATGAAGGAATTAGCAATAATACTACCAATAGATTGATCAAATTCTGCATTTTTTATAAGCAACGTGATTCGAATACTTCTATAGCCAAGCCCCACAACAATAAACCTTAGAACCAAACGACTTAAAAATCAGCGCATTTTCAGATACTTTGCCTTCTCTAGGCTATATTTTGTGATATTGGGTAATTCGAGGACCCAATCGTCTAGGGACTTAAGTGTTCTTACGGGAGAGGGACGGGTCTTGCAGGACTTTCAATCAAATGGCGGAAGGGGCGAGATTCGAACTCGCGGTCCCTTGCGAGACACCGCTTTTCGAGAGCGGCGCACTAGACCAGCTATGCGACCCTTCCTTATTATTTGCTTCATTAAACAATCAAAATGTTAATCAAGCTATTTCGTATTAGAACAGTCTTGTCCCGATACCGTTGGCGGTTTCGGGATGCGACCCTTCCACAAAAGCCATTATACTATATTGCAATGTGTTATTTAAGCCAATAAATTGGTATTATTACTTAAATTATCTGACATAATGTTTAAATTCTTGACGTATAAAAACATTGCTATTGTCATGGCAGTAGCAACAGTAGTAGTTTCCGCCCTATTGTTCCTTAATATGAATAATCGCCGTGCAATATCTTCAGATGGAAATTGTTATTATTCAATATTACCTGCTATTTTTATTGACCAAGACATTTCATTTAATAAAAGGTACCAGCTATATGCTGGCACATCAGATAATGCTCATCCTGAAATCAAAGTGTGCACAAAAGAAAATCCTCTATGTAATGAGTATTTAGGTTTCTTAAGGGCAGAAGCAAATGGGACTTGGTCGGTTAAATGTCCTTTAGGGTTATCAGTAGTAATGTCACCATATTTTTTTGTAGCAGATGGCATTGTACAACTTACAGGGGGAGTTAGAGATGGAATCTCTCCAATATACCAATACGCAATAGCACTATGTACAATTGTTTTCTTTCAACTAGCAATGTTTTTAACATATAAGGTGCTAAGGCATCGATTTTCAGAGAAAGTGTCATTAATTACCTTGTTGATTTTCATTTTTGGCACAAATATTCTTCACTATGCTGTATTTGAGCCATCTTTCCCCCTTGTTTATAGTTATACTTTTATTACTGCTACTATTTATCTAGCTGATTTATTTAATAGGAAGCCGAGTAATCAGCTTTCGTTGCTTATCGGAGTTTGTATTGGTTTTATTACTTTAGTTCGCAACCTCAATATTATTGCTGCCGTTATTCCCTTTTTCTTGATAATGTCAGAGCTAAAGGCAGATAAAAGACTAAAAATGCTATGCAAGCTTGCCTTGTTTTGGGGGATAGCGACAATTATTGTTATGATTCCTCAAATGGCTTATTGGTATATTTCATCTGGCAATATTATTACATATGGCTACCAAAATGAATGGTTTGATTTCACACAACCTCACTTCATAGAAGTATTATTCCATTTAGAATCTAATGGATTGTTCTTTTGGCATCCCATACTATTATTAATTCTACCAGGAGGATATCTATGGCTTAGGGCTAAAGATAAGTTAGCATACATCGCTTTACCTTTTTTAATAATCTTTAGCTATTTAATAGCTAGCTGGTGGGCATTTTGGTTTGGTTTTTCTTTTGGACACAGAGCTTTCACAGATTATTTAATAATCTTTATTATCCCCATTGCCTATGTTATTGAAAGATTATTAAAATCTAAACTTTATCTAAAAGTACTATTCGCTTTGGTGATTATTTTCTTGCTACTACTAAACTTAATACAAATGAATAATTACTGGCGTGGTATAGTCGACCATCCTGGCTTAAACTGGGAAACGTATAAAGAAAATTTCTTTGATATTAATATTGATTCTGAAAGACGACTTAAACAGCTATATCAAAAATAAAGCCAGTAACAAGACGAGTATGTGCCCGGGGGATTAACATCTCTCCAGTTTAGTGCTAGGTAATTGAATATTGACCTAATCTGCAATTAATTTATAACTCCAAATTTATTTGCTGATAATAGTTGTGCTCCTTGAATTGAATCAAAAGGAATCTCGTTAATATTTAAAGCATTATTAAACTCAATAATGAATCTACCTTGCTGATCTTGACTAGCTTTGTTCTTGACAGATGGGAACGAATACCCCATAGCGCTTGCTATTAGTTGGTAACTACCCTTTGGTACAATAAAACTAAATCTACCCTTAGCATCGGCTACCTTTGTATCAACTAGCTCATTGTTTTCAATTTGATAAAGTTTTATTAAAGCTCTGGGGACAAAATTACCATTTAAAGAATCTACACATGTCGCCCATTGATGCTTATACTTGCCAAGTACAGAGAAGAAAACAACAACTAACATTAAATGATAGACCACTAAAAAAATATATATTAGCTGCCCTGTAACTAATAAGAAATATATATTTAGAAGTAAAAACACAGCTAAGATATATGGGTAAATTTTTGTAAACTTTACCATTATATAATTCCACACCTTCTTAAATTTATTTGTTAAAGGCTCTTGAGCATGACCTATTCTAGTCATCAAAATATTGAGATTTAGTTGTGTTTCTTTAGTTACTGTTATATTTTGCCCATAATAAACCCCTACCTGGCTTTGTGTTGCTAAAGTGTATTCATAATGTTTAACTTCGAGATGATATTCTCCAGAATCAAGTATTAACCCATATCTTCCTTCCATATCTGAAACCGCAGTTGCTACTATTTTTTTGGTTTTTAAATCTACTGCATTAATTATGGCTAAAGGAATTGCAATAAAACTGGTGTTATCAAGTACCAATCCCCAATACTTCTTGCGTTTCTTCCATGGGATGAATGCAAGCTTAAGATAATCTGCAAGACTTGAAACTGCTACCGCAGTTGTTAAACCAGAAATTGCCACATTTTCAACTTGAGCTTCTTCAGCAACTTGTCGCAAAACCTTTACTATAGCTGGGCTTTCGGCTAAACCTTCCGTAGTAATTAAATAATTTTTCTCAGCACTATCTCCATTTTTGTTAACCAATCTGAGTTTTAAGTTTCCTGATAGACCTCTAATACCAAGAATACGTATATGGTTACTATCAATATATTCATGCTCATACTCTACTCCGTTAATATAAGATTTCATGCCCTTTTCAAAGTTTTTACCAGTAACTAATAAAGTATCAGCTTCTTTATTAACAGTAAAAATTTCAATTAATGTTTGTTCAACATCTGCTGTTACAGTAGGTGTTACTATTGGTTTAGCTATGGCATACATCATTTCATCAGCCCCACCATCAGGATTAATTACTTCAAATAGCAAATTACCATAAAGCCCATCTTTTAGATTTGTTAAGAGTAGATGCTCTGCGTCAATAAAAGTAACAGTCTGCCCGATACCATTAATTGATACTACTGCTCCGTTTTGAAAATTACTCCCGATTATCATTATCTCAGCTTCTTCATTAAGATTTGGTCTATAATCAATTTGTAATATTTTGGGTAAGATGATAACCGGAGTAGTTGTTACTGATGGTGTGACTGTTGGCGTAGCTGTTCGTGTGGGTGTAGGATTTTGATAATTAAAACTATAATCTGCATATTGAGTATCGGGATTCGTTACCCTAACATTAACAACCCCCGAAGCTAAATTACTTAATGATAATTGTAAATGACTAGAGTCTAGAAAGACAGGTGTATATGTGACCGAATTGATTCTTACCGTAGCTCCAACCTGATAGTTGCTACCAATAATAGTTAGGCGCCTCAAACTATTAACAACGACCACATCTACAATAGTTATTGTTGGCGGATTTAACGGAACAGTAGTGGTCGAAGGTGTTAGAGTGACGGTTGGTGTAACTGTTGGCGTTGTTGTTACAGTAACCGTTGTGGTTGGGCTTACTTCAACTTCAACATTAGTATCTAAATTAGCTGCTTTTACACCTGCTACCAATGTTAAAAAAAATATTGTAATGAGAATTACTTTCTTCATTTATTCCTTCTTGATAAACCCAAACTCATCGGGTGCAATTTCCAACTTATACCAGCCATTTACTTCAGAAATAATCGTATAGCTACTGCCTGCAACGGCTACTAGTTTAACCTTAGGATTAATAATTGCAGCTTCATACAATTCACTATCCTGTTTAAATTTAATTGTTTTTTCATCAAGTAGAATATATGTTTCGAATGCTTTTGAGTTTGTTTTGTCATTGTTCTGCTCGCTATTATTCTGCAGTAGTTGTCTATCATATAGGACTTTTCCGTAATATCCATAAAAACTCAGCAACGCCAAAATTGGAATAATTGTAATAAAGGTAATAATCACAGATGAAGTTGTAAGTTTCTTCTTGGCAAATTTTATAATAATTAACAAACTAATAAATCCCAATATTGTTCCCACTGCTAGAATTATATAATCATCAGTAGTAATAACATTGCCAACCTCAGTTAAAGCAACGACACTTTCGCCATCGATATTTAGTAGTAATTTGTTGTCATAGATTGAACTACTGCCAGAGAACAAGCCTACATTTGCATAATACTCACCTTTCTTAAAAGTATTATCGAACTCAATAATAGTATCTTGAGAACTGAAAGGGGGGATTAACCTGTCAATATCTTGTTCAAGCTTTGCAATAGTCCTATCATTCAAATCAGTAACAAGCACAATCACTTTATCAAGGCCATTTTCAAAATTGCCTGTATTGCTAGTTTTTGCAGTTAACAAAATCTTGTTCTTATCTTCACTTAGCTTTATCGTAACCAAAGACACTGTTAACCCTGCTTGCCTTCTATTAGACACCTCAATATTTACATCTAATCTGGTTCCACTAACAACCCTTGCTACATCTTTAGAAGCAGATACTTCTTTTGCATTAAAACGGATAATTGCCTCATATTTTTTAAACTTTGCATCTTGAGGTACATCAATAATAACTGTAACTTTTTGGTTAGCTTGTCCTTGTTTGTATTCAAAACTATTACCTGTACTAAAAGTAATCCAATCAGCAATTTCGTCTGATTCTACCTCAATCTCAACTAACATATCCTGCTCTAATTCAGCCAAAGAGAAAGTAAAATCACTAGATAATTTAGCACCAGGGACTAAAATGTTATTATTGATGTTAACCGGGGATATACCAATAGTGATGGCGTTTGCAGGTATTGGCTGCATTCCCAAAATGCCAAAAAGTATTATTGAAAATATTACAGTCTTTAAGATTTTTCTTGTCATAGTTACCAATTTGAAGGGTCACTAACAACGGCATTAATTGTGTTCGTTCCAGTATATGTGCCAGCCGCCTGGCCAGAGGGAATCATGATCCCCCAGTAGATACTCCCTGTCCTTGTTGTAAAAATCTCATTAGGTTTCAAAATATTTAAAGGAGCATCAACATAACTGTTAGTTAAAATATTTGTACTAGATATGTATTCAGTTGTATTGTTTAAGTATTCCCATCTTTGTTGTGCCAAATCTATTACAGCGCCGGCACAAGTCGGGTAATCTGTGCATAAACCGGCACCATTACCTCTTAATTCCATATCTAAACCAACATTGCCTGTATTAGTAATGCTAACAGGAGCACTTATGATTCCAGCATTAGAAGCTAGATTTGGAGCCAATGAGCCATAGTTAATCGAAGCAGATATACTCATAGCATTAAGGCTTAAGACTTCTAGATTTGGTGTTCTCGCAGACTCTTCTGCGCCTATTAAACCATTAGCATCTTCAGCCGTTACATATGCCACCCAATAATCTGCATGGTAGGGGTTTGAAGTAACATCACCGTCTGTAGGATCGGTATAGTAATTTAAGCTAGCGACACAGTTAAAAGTTACACTAGAGTCTGTCGGGCCAGTACAAGTATTTGAGCTGTCAACAGTACAAGTATGTAATAGAGCGCATGACGCTGTGTTTGCAGTACAAGTAGAATTTGTAATAGTTGGCGTTCTATAAAAATTTCCAGCAACTCTCGCAGCATCTAAATCAGTGCATCCGTTAACATCTGTTACTGTGGCTTTAACATTAACATTGATACTACTATTAGCGGTAAGTGTGATATTAGTATCATTGTTGATATCCATCACTTCTGATACTCCTGGCGTTACATTATTAATTGAATATCCGACATTTGTTCCTTGAACTGCACCACTAGCACCAAAATTGTGGTGATCAACAACATACACATAGGCGTTATATACAGCAGCGGCTTTGACTGCATTGGCTGAATCATCGAATGTACAAGATAAATTACTACCTGCAGAGGTAAATGCAGAAGAACATAATTCTGTTCCATTACAAGCACCATCTGTAATACCTGCAGTAGCACATACTAGTAGTTTACCAGTATCTGGAGCTACTGTTGAATCAGTGTCACCCCAATTAGCCGCAAGCACTGTAAAGGTTAAATTTCCTCCCGGATTAGCACCAGGTCTAACAGGAGCAACCGTAAAAGTAGGAGCATGATTTACATGAAAAGGACTACCCGATGCCCCAGTTCCATCAGAAAAGCTCGAACACTCACTTAAACTACTGTAATCACAAACATATGCAAACCAATCAACTATCTGATTACTAATGCCTGTAGTACTAATACTACAAGATGCTTCTGTGTTACTTGCAGTGGCAGAACTCACGCAAACCTGTGCAGTAACCCCTCCACTACAAGTAGGAGCAGCATTTGCATTAGCAGTTGGATTAGCTGAGTTTCTACAAACCAATAAATAATAATCATCGTTATTTGCATCAATGGCAGTTGCAACAAAAGTAACGTCTTCCCCTTCGTTATTTGGGCTATTAAAATCTGATGCTGGAGATTCGGCCGGTTCACTTGTAAATGTAGGAGCACTATTACCTACAGTTACAGAAGAGTTTATCGTTTCTGCAAAAATTGGAAACACAAAAACAACAAGAGCAATCGCAAAAACTAAAAGGAATAAAAACGGCTTCTTGGGCATGATAACAGTGTCAATAATTCATTTATCATACTCGCAAATTCAATTATTAATGTCAAACCAAATTATCTGGCTTTAACCACACAATATAGAGTAAAATGAGGTCATGAAAAAAAATATAAATACAAAGATAATAATTACAGTATTCAGCTTAATAGCAATGTTATTGACTGTTTTTTTAATTGCCCAGGTTATTATCCTTAGTAATACTCAAGAAGAGGCGACAGATAACACTGCTAATTTAGTTAATAATTATGAAAAATCTGTTCTTGTAACCGAAGAAACCGACAATAGCCAACCAGAAGTGCTCGTAGTTTTAATTGAGCCAACCGAATCAATTATTCCTACAGTGTCTATTTCAACAACGCCAGTACCAACAAAGAAGATTACCGTAACCCCTACCACCAAAGCTCCAATTGCAACAACAATTGCTCCTACGCAAACTATTGTTCCAACTACAGTGACGAACACTTCATTACCAAGACAGGTTTCACCAGGATGCCCTGCTACAACGCAAAACTGCGTGCCTTGTACAAGCGGAACATATTGTCGATTCGAAGCTGGCTATACCAGTTTTGGCTTTCTAGGATGGTCATGCCAAAACAATAATCCTGGGAATATTCGCCCTTCTGCCTTTCGTAATGGCATCATTGTTAACAATGGAGGAACAGCTCCCTGTGGTACTAGAACAGACGCCAACGGTAGAGGTGACTACATGATCTTTGCAACATACAATGACGGTTTCAATGCATTAAAAGCATACTTAACCGGCATCTCATTAGGTCAACATAGTTCTTATGTCGGTACTGTAAATGAAGTGTATCAAGTGTGTGGAGAATGTAATTTAAAGCTATTCTCTGCAAAATATGTAGGCACAACAATTGAAGTTCAAAATGAACCAAATAGCTATGCCAATAAAATCGCTAACCGTCTAGGGGTAAACGCAGACACCACAATGCTAAACTGGATTGTAGCAAACAAACTTACAGACTTAGCAACAGCAATTAAGGTGAATGAGGGGTGGTATGGGGATTAGGGATTTCTTAACACGATAGTAAATATCGAACCTTTTCCCAGAGTGCTCTCAATTTCAATCCTACCTTTCATTGCTTTAACAAGTGTAAACGTAACATAAAGACCTAAGCCAGTTCCGCCAGGCCTTACTATCCTATCTTCATTGTTAGCCGAGCCTTTAAGATAATTATCTACCCTATAGAATTTTTGCCCTAATTTTTCGATTTCATCTTTTGGTATTCCCCTGCCAGTATCTTTTATTAATAATCTTGAAATTGATCTCTCAACAATTATTTCAATCTCCACTTTACCGCTATCTGTATATTTTATTGCATTATCTATTAAATTATCTGCAACTTCTTGAATTCTTGTCCTATCGGCAATAACAAAACATTTTTTAGGCTTAATAAATTCCATCTTAAGGCCTTTCTCTATTGCCTTTGATTTCAATCCTTCAAGAGAGTCGTTAACAACATCAATTAAATCTACCTTTTCAAAATTTATCTGCAATCTATCATTATCAATTTTCGTAGCAGACAACATTGTCTCAAGTAGACCTATCTCTCTTGTAACATGTTCAACCGCCATTTCATTGTACTTCATTATTTTGTTTATTTCAGGATTTGGCGTTTTTAACAAGTATCTATTCATAAAGACAGCATTTCTGACAATCGACAATGGAGTTCTAAGTTCATGCCCTAAAATATCTAACATATCTCTTTCGAATTCTATCTTTTCTGCAAGTTTTATGTTTTTTTCTTTCAATTCACTCGTAGCCTTCTCTACTTTCTCTTCTAAAATTCTATTAAATTCTTTTGTAGTTTCATAAATTTTTACCCTGTTAAAAATTTCCTTCAATTTAAATATTATGTTTTCAATAGTGTCTAATTCATCCTTTGTAAAGGCGTCCGAATGATAATCTTTTGTAAATATTAACCAATTTGTTTCGTTAATATTCGAAACAATCTCTAATGCGGAGTTATCTCTAATAAAATCATACTCAGTATCTGCACCTTCTTGAATAATAATCGTCCTCTTGATTGGTTTAATTTTATTAATTGAAACAATTTTACTGATTTTATTCTCTGGTAATATGTGGAACTTTCCCTTTTTGTAAGTTACAAAATATATTCCATTATTTGGATACCCACTCATAAGTAATTGTAAAGTCTTATTTATAACAATTATGGGGTCTAATTCTTTATTTATATCTTTATCCATCTTCTTTATCATCTGATTAAGAAGATAAACTTCTGGATTAATAAATTTGGTCAATTTATTATCAAGAGAAATAATTAATGAAGTAATAAAAATGCCAATAAAAATCGCTGCAATAAAATCAATAAACAAACTATTTGCATCATAAATTTCAAGATTGAGAAGCTTATCCTTAAATAATCGCAATGAAAAAACGATTAAGAACAAAATTAATCCAACAATAAAATACTTCAGCGTTTTAATAGCTATCGATCTTACGGAAAATAGCCTGTGTTTAATAATGGACGTAAAGACTGTAAATGTAAAAAATAAAGAAAAGATAACGCCAGTATTATTAAACGAGTAGATGCCTAATAATGGTAGTAACATATTAGTAATGATTGTTGGTATTGCAAAACCGATTATACCTAACAACAAATATCTGATTTGCTGTTTTTTAACTCCATCCACTTTCTTATATGCATCAACTAGATTTGAAATTACCAAACCTATTGAAGTGATTACAAAAATGATAAATAATATAAATAACTTTCCTAGCTCAACATCTACACCCGACGCCTGATAATCTTTACTAACTGAAGCAATAATTGTATCTGTTATAACTAAGAGGGTTATAATTAATAAGAAGAACAAAGAATAAGCACGAACAAGAACCTCTTTAGGTCTCTGCAGAAATCCAAATGAATACAAAGTAATAAAAAATAGCGCTGAGGTAGAAGAAATAAACAGGACATCTTCCCAAAACATAATTGTATTTACGTTTAATGCTATTGTAGAAGCACTCCAAAGCCCAACCGAAATTGTTGCCAAGGAAAAATAGACGTACTCTTTTTTAAGAGATTTATATCTTGTTAGGACCGTTGCACCAAGTACAATGTTTGTAAAAGATGCAATAATAATTAAAATAGTCTCCAGCATTTTATTTTTTCAACACGAACATATTTGCTTGCCCAGCGTATGTTTTCTCAATATTAACAATCTTATAGCCAGCCTCTTTAATAATAATTTTATAATCCTCTCTATTTAATCTTTTGTAATTTTTATCAATTTTTAAATTTACAATATAAATCCTAACTAAAGTGGGAATACTATTTATCAGCTTAACAAGTCTATTAATATTAAAAGATTTATTTAATAATATGGAAAAATATCTATATTCTTTCGGTGGTACTGGGTCCGAGAATATCAAAAACCCTTTACTATTTAATAAGTTGTGTATTAATTTCAACACTTCAGTTTTATTATCTAATGTATACATAACATTATTCATTAAAATGATATCATATTTTGAATTATGTTTTTTTAAAAACGAATTAGCCTCTTCGTGAATAATACTTACATTTTCATTATATCCTTTTTCTTTCGCCTTATTAAGCATTCCCAGATCGTTATCAAATGCAACAATTCTTGAATGAGGATAGTTTTTATTCAACAATTTTGTAAGATTCCCTGTACCCATCCCAATTTCCAATATAGTATCTTTATTGGATACATATTTATTTATCGCCATAATATATTTCTGAAGTAATTCAGAATATGCAGGCAAAGCATTTAATTTATCATAATCCCCAGAATATTTTGACCAAATATTATTCATTACTAATTATATTTATGTTTTAAACTTCTTTCTGAAAAAGCAATAAATTTAATTTTACAAATATCTTCTCTTTGATATGGTGCATGATATGCATTTTTATAACCCTTATCGTTTTTTAATAAAAATTCAACAACAGCATTTCTCATTTTTGTTTCCAAATTTAGTGTTGGCTTCACATCTTGCCTTAATTCTATTTCGACCAAATAGTTTTGAAACATATCTTTTTGTATTACTGTACTTACTTTAAATTTACCAGTATGATACTTAAAAACTTCTGGTTGAGAAAGAGCTTCCTTGAAAGAATTGATATAGATATTTGCACCATTCAAGATAATTGTTCCATCATCTCTTCCATAAACAGCAAAGAATGGTAAATTCAGGAATTCACCAAATCTTTCATTAACAACTTTGTTAATATCAATCCCCTTATTTTTAAATACTTCTCTAACTTTATCAGGAGATATTATTGTCGCTCTATCATGTAAATCATACCTCACAAGAGGATTTTGTTTTAATTTGGTCATTATCAGTCTACCATCGACGACTTCAAGAAACTGATTTAAAGGATTATATTGAAAAAAATGTAATGGCATTTCTTCCGATGTAGTTAGTTCTTTCAATAGCGTTTTATCATTAAAGCAATATTCTTTGATTACTAAACTTGTGATTTGTTCAGCTGCTATTCCAATACCGCTATCAGCCGCACCAAAAGCAGAGAATATCCTAAAAGAATTATCTCCCTTAGTTTTTAGTAACTCTTCATAGTGCTTTACCCAACTATATGTCACCCCTTCGGCTCCTAATACAATTTTGATATTGAATTTTCTTAAGTCAATCTTTTCTTGTATTGCCTTGTCTACGAATGCTTTAAACGTTAGAGGATAAAAAAACATGACTATTTGTTCATAGGCCTCACCAAACTTGCATACTAAATCTAGTGGCTCATCAACTATCATTCCGCAAGAAAAAACTGTAATGTTAGTATTTTTTTCGGCAATATTAAATAAACCCGCTAATACCTGTTGCCCTGTAATCCAACTACTTAAGGCAAACGTTGAAATTATTAATGTTTTCTTTGAAGAAATATTAAATACCATGTCTAGATTTAATTCTTTGTATTTTACATAATCTTTAAAATCACTTGCATTTTGAGACCAGTAGGTTGGCCTTCCAGAATAACCTGAACTTCTATAAAACGAGAGCGGGTTCTTGTTTATACTGATATCTGTAACATTATTATTATTAATATAATTTGCTTTATCACTAATTGGTAATTGACGAAATACATCAATACTCCTAACCTTGGTAATATTTGAACCTTCCTGCTTAAGAAATTTTTTGTACGCCTCAATCTCGTAAGCTTTATTAAAGCATTTAATAGCATTCCTTTCGGATATTTTGTTTAAGAATAAAAACGGAACATACTTCAAAACGCTTTTTAATAAAAAAGTCTGGATTTTCATTTTCAAGGCAAATAATTATTAATAATAGCAACTACTGTTTTATAACTCAAAAATTTCTGCAACCACTATAATATTTACCTTCCAGAGACATGGTTGTATAATTGTTCTATATCTTAGCATTCATTATCATGGTAACTCTTGGAGAAAAAATTAGAATGTTTAGAAATGACCAAAATATTAGTCAATTTGAACTTGAAACCGAATTGAGTCTAGGCTATGGTAGCGTAAGCCGCATAGAATCAAATCAAATAATACCTAAGCGAAAAACTTTAGAAAAAATTTCGCGTTTTCTTAAACTTAATGATAGGAAATTTGATTACTTAATTGGATCAAGAATTAAAGCACCTACTGAACAAGAAATAAAAGAGGTGATATATTTAATGAAAGAGGTTTGGTCCAATCCAAACATTCTCATATTACTAAGAGACGACCATTTTCGACTCTGTGCTGCTTCAAAAGGTATTCTAAACTTATTTAAAATTTCAGATGAAGAATGGGAAAAATACTATTACTTGAGAAATATCGCTGCGGTAATGCTAGATAAAAATCTAAAATTTCACAAATCTTTTAACACCACTATTAATAAAGACGCAATAAAAGATCTAACTGCAATATTAGTTGGCTTTTATTATGAAATGAGTTATTTAAAATTAGAAAATGACTATCAGGAGGCAATATTAGAAATTGAAAAAGACCCAATTGCTAAGGCTATTCTTGAAAATATTTATAAAACAAAAATATATCCTTCACATTTTTTAATAACAGATAGGCAATTGAAAGTTTATGATAACAATCAAGAAATCTGTCTTTCTTTTTATACTGAGGTAATTCCCGATTCAACCAGATTCTCATTTATCCATTTTTTTCCTAAACCTGATTCTTTTTAGATTTTATTAAAGTATACTTTAAAAAACTATAACACATCATGCACTATCTCATTCTTCATGGCACCTTTGGTTCTAATCAAGGTAATTGGTTTCCTTGGCTTAAAGAAAAGCTTGAAGAACATAATCATACAGTGACGCTACCTCAGTTCCCTATTGAAGACTTTGAAGATATGAGCGCTAAGGGGCAACCTTATGTGTGCAATAATCAGAATCTACAAAATTGGCTAAATTACTTTGAAAGCAATGTTTTTCCTTTAATAAAAGACGCTATCGCAAACAATACACTTGTAATAATTGCGCACTCACTTGCACCTCTATTCTGTCTACACCTAATACAAAAATTCAATCTAAAGCTCAAAACTGCAGTATTTGTAGCTCCATTTCTAGAACTAACAACGGGATACTGGCAGTATGATCAAATTAATGCGGATTTCGTTTCTAAGAGTCTAGATTTCAATCTAATCAAAAGAAGTATTGGGCAATCGTTTGTCTATCTAAGTAATAACGACCCTTATGTATCTTCAAAAACATCTAAGAATTTTGCTCGTGCAATAGGTTCAAAAGAACTGTTAATCGAGGATGCGGGCCATTTTAATGCAAATTTTGGATACACCACATTCCCAGCATTGCTAGAATTACTAGCTTCTCTAGGCAATTAACTCACACAACCTCATCGGATATATACCGATTCGTTTAGAATCACGCCTTTAGTCTGTAATATATATATTGGTTCAATAGACTTCTAGCCTATAGTTATGGTATAATTATTCCTTGTTTTGTGATTATTAAAGTGAACGAATACTTTACAGAACAAGTTAAGAGCAGCAGAAGCAATAGACCTCATTCTGAAGGTAGTCTTCCTGACGACTATACAGGCTCACCCTTACTAGGCGATGCTGTACCACAACCTCCAACTAAGAGACCCCAAATAATTAACTCATATCAACCTCCTTTATTCAATCTAAACAAATTCGATTCAACAACTGCTGTTGCCTGCTTTCCTGAAAGAAAAGCCGAAGACCCAATCATAAGAAGAGAGCTTGATGAAACGAATATTGTGCCTGCGTTGGCAAGAATATATGGCAATATTGCCTCAAAGATTAAGTCTTTTCATAATCCCGAAAACCAGAAAAGGGTTTTAGACGAACTAAGGCATATAAAGTATTGAAATCATTAATCAAAGAGGGCAAAGCACAAAATATAATAAAACCTTTAGAAGATAAGTTCAAAGAGCTAATAATTGCGATGAGATTTGCAATTCCATCTTTTGATGAATATTTTGAAGAAATCAACTTCGGCCCAACAAGTTTTGAGAAGCATACGGCCCTTTTTACACCGGAAGTAAACACAAATATGCTAACAACCGCAAAGAAAGTTAACATCACTACCGAAGAAGACAGCCGCGAACTCACTGAACATCAACAACAGCTTAAAGACCTATTCTTAGCTGAAGCCGGTGACAATCTAGCAACAATAAGAACCTGGAATCACTGGTTAAACTCAGGCCATCAATACCCTATTGCAAATAGATGGGATCAAATGCTTGCTTTAGGCCAATTATTGAGGACTCGTTCCCATATGGAAACAATTGGAAAGATTGAAAACTACGAATTAACGGCAAGAAAAGACTATTTACAAGCAGCATCTGTCAGACCGGACCTTTTCAAAATCCGTGCCAAAGAAGGACTAAATCCAGAAGAAGCATACAGAGCCCAACAACTCGTTGCCCAATTCAATGAAGTAATGGAGGGCTACAAAGTTGGCACCTATATTATTCCTCAAAAAATGCCAGCAGCGGCTTTTGCTACCTTTGCAGAAATAGTCAGCAATTTAGGCTCATTATTAACTCTTGATTACTTTGAGGTTAAAACAGCTTTAACATATAACGAAGCAAGGGTTATAAATGGAAGAGAATTGGCAGAAAAGTATGCAAGTGAAACACTTACTACAGGCATCTTAACCTTATTTAACCTATATAAATATTCTGATAGAAAACAATCTATACCAGAGTTTATTCGTTCAATTATTGAAAATGGCGGAATCGACCCCAAAGTATTAGTTGCTTCTTGCCCATTATTTAGAAGAGGTAGAAGACTTAACGATATTACCCCAGAAGAAATTAGCGAAGAATCGTTCAAAATTGAATTATTTGATGTTAATACGCTTCTAGGTGCAGATTATGAAAGCATTCTTAATGATAAAATTACCAGATTAGAAGAAAATATTAAACATAAACAAAAAGTTAGATGTATTGCAAGGCTATTAAAAATCCATTTTGAAAATATACCTGACGCTAGCGAAGACGATGTCATTAAAAGAAGACACGAGTTACTCAGATATTCTATGGATGAATTATTAATAATGTTGCGTAAGATTGAAAGTGCTGGAAATCTAACTCCAATAACAAGTGGCTATCTAGGCATTCCCTTCACAAGCTTCGGTTCAATCTTAAACCCACCTGGCCAACCAATTTCTCAATCTGAGCAATCGCCTAATCTTGAAGAAGGCAATGGTTTATTTATTCCCATAACCGTTAAACTTCGTGATTATGGAATATATACGAATGAGCAACAAGAAGTTCTAGTACCAAGAAGATTCGAGCACTAGAATAAAATGCATCGGGCGGGAATCGAACCCACAACCTTCACTTCCGCAAAGTGATGCTCTATCCAGTTGAGCTACCGATGCTATCTTTACAGCAGTCCTATTTTACAACAACTAACTATAATTGACTAGTAAAGACGATATTATTGGCAATAGTAATTAAAAAACTCTAGAATAAAAGTATTGGTTGTTAATTATTAAAATAGTGAAAAATCTTCTAAAGGTAATCATATTCATATTCTTTGCAATTATTTTCTTAAGTGGTGTAGCTTTACAGCAAGTTAAAGCAGAAGAATACACCTGGGGTAATTACAATGAGTACGTAGAAAGCTTCGATTCAACTGTTGAGATTCTGCCAAACTCTGACTTAGTGGTGACTGAAAGAATCACCGTTGTGACTTTAAATAACAACATAATTAAAAGAGGCTTAACTCGAGATTATCCCTTAGTTTACAATAACGGTTTATTTATCAATATCGTTGATTTTAAAATCATCTCAATTAAAAAGGATGACAAGCCTGTTAAATATCATACCGAGACCCTGGAAAATGGCATTAGAATTTTGATCGGTGAAGAGAGTTTTTTTCTTAAACCCGGAAAGTATATTTATGAGATTAAATACCAGGTTGACCAGATGGTTGGCTTTTTTGAAGATCATGACGAGCTTTTCTATAATATTAATGGTCAAGGCTGGATCATCCCCATCAAATCACTATCTGCAAGAGTAATATTGCCAAAAGAATTACCCATTAGTACTGTATCTGCAGATGGATATACTGGCGTAACAGATGAGAAAGGAAAAGACTTTACAGCCAAAGTAGCTAGCTTCAATGGCCAAACAATTATTGATTATGAGCTTACTCGTTCATTATTTACTAAAGAGGGTTTTACAACTTTTCTCAGTTTCCCAAAAGATATTATCACACCGCCTACTCTGCTTGATCAGGTTGAAATATTTATTAAAAGCAATTGGCAATTGCTAGTTGGCATCCCGCTTCTCATCTGGTCTATTGGTGGTT
>CALARN010000022.1 GCA_937889205.1 uncultured bacterium | reverse complement strand
GCAGAATTTTGTTCCCAATCATCCCCATAAGGGTGTTTATTGGTTTTAGGTTTGATAGAAGATTTGCTCTTTAAAGAATGCCTGCCGATAGAAGAAGAAAACATTTTTCTACCTCTGGATACCTTAGCCATTCTTTCTCTTTCTCTTCTTTTTCTTTGGTGCGTCTTCGTCTGTAGATCGTTCTGAACCTGCTGACAGGTATTGAGGATCACCAGATAAATAAGCAGCCACCTGTTTACCTAAAAGCATTTCAAAATCTTTAAGCCCTTTAGCATAAGACTTAATCATACTATCTAATTCAGTACGGAAAGCTTTGCGAATAGTTGAATTAGAAGTAATACCGTCAATAGTATTATGCATTGCATACTTTTCTCGTAGCAGTAATTCAGCTATTCGGACAAAACTCGAATGAATCAATGATTTAATGACTATCAACTTGCCCTCTACGTCTTCGGCCAATCTCAAGTCATTAGTAAGATCTCTAGCTTGATTAATGAGTGTAGAAATAACATAAGCAGCACCCTCTTTGCCCGTCTTCCTATAATTAGATTCAGCAAGAGGCATTAGATCGTGTATAAGAGCTAAACAGGTACGGTAATAAGCTACGGAAGTATCTTCAATAGCTGTACCATCTTTTTCCATTTGCTTTTTAATATCGGCAAATGACTTCTGGAATACTGACTTTACTGCTTCCTCATCGCCTGATTCTGCACTAGCTATTAAATCATCAGCATAGCTTTCCATTTCATCGAAAGCTTCGCGGCGCTTTGCGTCAGATTCTTTTGTTTGCTCTTTTGATCTCTTTTTCCTACCTCTTGGACGATAATCATTATCATCTTCCGGTAGATCGAGAGGCTTCTGCTTTTTAGGCTGCTTTCCAGCACTTCTAGATATAACTCTAGTAGATGCAGGTCTTGTTGTTTTTACACGCATTATTTCCCCGCAAGCTTATAGGTCTTTTTAAAGACTTCTTTTTCTATTCTGTAAACATCAGATCCATCTAAGATAGTAGAGCAAATATAATCTCCATTGTTGCAGATCATATCTTCTCCCCAAGGGGCAGTAAATTTGAAGGATTTCCCGTTATATTTTACCGCGAAGCATTCGCCTATAGCTTCATATTGATTATCAGCTATTTTCTTATAGCGCGATTTCATCTTTTCAGAAGTAAGAACGTACTTCTCACCACTTGCACCAGTTACAATATAGTCACCGGGATGGGCTACATTGGTAGTTTCTACTTTACCATCAATGACAGTTCTTACCTGCTGTTCTGCTGTTGCTTTTATAGCTGTAACAACCCCGAACTTTCGATATTTTTTAATAGACTTATCTTTTATTGCTTGTAAGAAATATTCTACAGCTTTGTTAGAGGACGCCAATTCCATAAGTGCTTTTAATTTAGAAAATACAGACATAGGCGTCCCCTGTTGTTTTTAATTCGCTACTACCGTAGCTACTTCCGCATTCAATTTAGATACTGCGTCATCAATATCTTTTTGTTTATCACCGTTTACGGTAATAATTTTAAGATTGATTTTCTTGAATTTACTAAGCATGGAATCAAGTTCATCCTTGACTACTTCTTTATCGTAGTCACCGAACTCTACTTCCCATGGAGCGCCAAGAGACTGACGGCTAAGAAGA
>CALARN010000021.1 GCA_937889205.1 uncultured bacterium | reverse complement strand
AAGCGTTTTTCTAGTCTGATTAACTCTTGAGCTTCAAGTTTGCCGCTAATTTTCTGTTCAGCTTTTCCAATTGCGTTTTCACTCTCTGCTTTTACTAATTCTTCAGGCTTCGTGGCATCGTCTGCCAGTATCATCAGCTCATTGTTAACTACTTGCACAAACCCTCCATTGATAATAATCGTTTGCCATTCTTTCCCAATTCTCACTTTTACCTCGCCAATTTCTAGCGTTGCTAAATAATTGGTATAGTCAGAGAGTATCCCAACTATTCCACTTGATGTCGGGACATAGACTTCATCGACATTATCAGCTGTTAATATTTCTCTGTTTGGCGCTACAATTTTAACCAACATTGTTAGATTTGCTAACTGTATCTAAACTACCTTTCATGTAAAAATCAACTTCAGAATAATCATCATACTCACCTGCTAAAATCTTAGCAAAATCTTTTACCGTATCTGCTAAGCTTACAAATTCACCCTTTCTACCTGTAAACTGCTCAGCTACATGCATTGGTTGTGTTAAAAATCTTTGAATCTTTCTGGCTCTTGATACACTCAATTTATCTTCATCAGAGAGCTCTTCTACACCCAAAATTGCAATAATGTCTTGTAGCTCTTTGTATCTCTGCAACACACTTTTCACCCCTTGAGCCACTCTGTAGTGCTCTTCCCCAACGATATTTGGGTTCAATGCAGAAGAGTTTGAATTCAGAGGGTCAATAGCAGGGAACAGTCCTTGCTCTGATAGTGCTCTAGTAAGCACAATAGTGGAGTCTAAATGGGCAAAAGTAGTAGCCGGAGCAGGATCGGTAAAGTCATCTGCAGGTACATAAACGGCCTGCATTGAAGTAATTGAGCCACTGCCTGTAGAAGTAATTCTTTCTTGCAAATAGCCTAAGTCTTCTGCAAGAGTGGGCTGATAACCAACTGCAGATGGTAATCTACCTAAAAGCGTAGATACTTCAGCACCTGCTTGAGTGAAACGGAAAATGTTATCAATAAACAATAATAAGTCACGCCCTTCTTTTTCTCTAAAATACTCAGCCATTGTTAGACCTGTAAGGGCAACGCGCATTCTCACACCAGGGGGTTCATTCATTTGCCCAAAGACCATAGCTGTTTTAGAGATTACACCGGATTCTTCCATCTCTTTGTACAAAGCGGTACCTTCTCTTGTTCTTTCACCAACACCAGCAAAGATTGAATAGCCTGAATGTTCTGTAGCTAGGTTATATATTAACTCTTGAATAATCACCGTTTTACCTACACCGGCTCCTCCAAAGGCACCAATCTTGCCACCTTTAATGAAGGGGCAAATAAGATCAACTACTTTAATGCCAGTCTCTAATATTTCAATTTCTGTTGATTGTTCAGTAAATTTTGGAGGCTCACGATGAATTGACCAACGCTCAGTTTCAAGATTTGGTTTGCCATCAATACTGTCACCCAAGACATTAAATAGCCTTCCCAAAGTCTCATTGCCAACTGGTACTTTAATACCGGCCGTAGTAGCTTCGACCTCTAGCCCTCGCTTAAGTCCTTCTGTCGCACCCATAGCTACAGTTCTCACTGTTCTAGCATCTAAATGTTGCTGTACTTCAAGCACTAATTCTTTACTAAAACCTTTGACAACTAGAGCTTCTAGAATCTGTGGTAATTCTTGGCCTGCTGCAAATTCAACATCTACAACAACACCAATAATCTGCTTAATCAAACCATTTTTCATATTATTAAATAATCAATTACTTAATTAACCGGCGCCATTAATGACTTCAATCAATTGCTGAGTGATTTCCGCCTGCCGTTGGCGATTGTAAGATAAATTCAATTGTTGTTCTAATTCTTGAGCATTATCAGTGGCATTCTTCATTGCAATCATCCTCGCCGAATGCTCACTAGCTAAGCCTTCTAATATCGAAGTATAAATTTGCGATTGCACATATTCTTCTAATAATCTTTCTAAAACCTCTTCTAAACCCGGTTCATAAATAAAAGGATTCTCTGTAACAGTTAAACTTTCAGCGACAGTGACCGGTAACAATTCAATGTGCTTTGCCTGTTGTAGTAATGTATTTACAAAATGTGTGTAAACAATGAACACTTTATCAAATTCCTCTTCTAAGTACTTTGTTTCTACCAATTTAAAAACAGCCGTTAAATCGGTAGTATTCACATTCTCAAATGCTTCAGCAAAATGATAGTTACCGGGGATTTGGGCATGAGCCAATACTTTTAAACCTGTCTTGTGAATACTGATTCCATGAATATTTGCCTGAGGATATTGCTCTTTCAAGTCTTCAACCAATTTATGGGCCTCTAAGGTTAAGGCTGACAATAATGAACCTACAAAGCCTCGATTTGTACCCACTACAATAATTGCAATATTTCTTATCTCAGCTCTTTTGATTAAGTATGGATTAGTAGCCTCAGCTTGACCCGCAAGCTTAGTTACTAGCTTATGAATATTCTGTGCATATGGCTCAGCTGCTATGGCTCGCTGTTGAGCCAGCTGCATTCTAGAAGCAGAAACCATTTGCATAGCCTTAGTAATCTTTGACGTGCTTTTAACTGAAGTTATTCTACTTTTAATTTCTTGAATTGCAGCCATTTATTATGAAGCAACTATAAATTTCTTAAGTGATTCTTCAATAACTGTTATCATTTCTTTTTCTATCTTTTCATCAAGCTGTTTACAGGTAGCGATAGTCTTGAGTAACTCACGATAATTATTTTGCAACCTTGAAGTTATTAACGTTTCCCAGTCTTTAATATCTTCTAAATCCATTTTATCTAAATACCCCTTGGTACCCGCATAAATCAGGATGATTTGAATAGATACACTAACAGGAGAAAATTCAGGTTGCTTTAAAATTTCACTAACTCTTGCTCCTCTGTCTAACATTTGCCTTGTGCCTGCATCTAGGTCCGAACCAAATTGAGCAAAAGCAGCTAAACTTCTGTATTGAGCCAAGTCAAGTCTAAGTTGCCCTGCCACTTGTTTCATCGGTTTAATCTGTGCCGAACCTCCAACTCTTGAAACTGAAAGCCCCACATTAATAGCAGGTCTAATACCGGCATTAAACAAATCAGCTTCTAAATAGATTTGACCATCGGTGATCGAAATGATATTTGTGGGGATATATGCTGACACATCACCTGCTTGCGTTTCTACAATTGGTAATGCAGTTAACGAACCTGCCCCTAATGCATCTGAAAATTGTACGCTTCTTTCAAGTAAACTTGAATGTAGGTAGAAGATATCGCCAGGATAAGCTTCTCTACCCGGAGGCCTTCTAAGTAATAATGAAATTTCTCGATATGCCCAAGCATGTTTAGTTAAATCATCATAAATAACCAAAGCATCTTCACCTTTAGTAGCAAAATACTCTCCGATTGCCGTGCCTGTATATGCAGCTAAATACTGCATGGCGGCAGATTCTGCAGCACCGGCTAATACCACGGTTGTATATGCAAACGCACCACTCTGTTTTAGTTTTTCTACAATTCTTGCAACTTTAGATACTTTTTGACCAATAGCTACATATATGCATTTTATCTGAGGCAAACCTTGTTCTAAAGAACTTTGAGCCTGATTAATAATTGTATCTATAGTTATTGCGGTTTTACCCGTTTGTCTATCTCCAATAATCAACTGTCTTTGGCCTCTACCTATTGGTGTGAGGGCATCAATACTTTTAATACCTGTTTGTACAGGCCTTGTAACGTCTTTTCTATCAATTACCCCAGGGGCAATTTTGAATAGAGAGACAGTTTCAGCTGCTTTGTGCTTAATGTCTCCCGCTCCATCAATAGGATTACCCAACGCATCAATAACGCGCCCCAATATTTCATTACTTACAGTAACACTTGGCTCTGTGAGTGAGGCAGAGACAGTATCACCCGCATGTACTAGATTCGCATCACCTAAGAGCACAATACCCACTTGGTCAGCTTCTAAATTCCAAGCCAAACCTTTTACCTCTTTACCTGAAGTCGTTTTAACGACAACATATTCATTGTAACCGACAGCAGATAAGCCATTAGCCACTGCAATCCCATCTTTAATTTCAATAATCTTACCAACATTAGTAATTTTCATTTTATGAAAAAGAAAACTCAATTAAATCATCGCCTACTCTTATCTCAATTGCTTTAGTATAGCCCTGTTTCACCTGATAAGAGAAAGCCAGTTTTTGAGGAGCTAGTTTTATATCCAACTTGCTTTTAATTACATTCTTTTGATCTTTTGATAACTCAAGCGAAGAAGTTACAGTAACAAGAGTTAACTGGTTTTCAAGCAATTGTTGATAATACTCAAGCACTTTACTTATATCTGCATGTTTCGTTAATTTTAATACTTCTAAAAGAAACACTTCAGCGTTTGCCTTCTCTTTAGCTAAAGCATAAATTTGTGCTGCAATATTGAGTTCATTCATGATAATTCTTGTAATGCTTTTTGAATCAATTTTTTATCAATACTAGATTTTTCTGTATTATAAATTTCTTTAAGCACTTTAATTGTTGCCTGTTCGACCTTTTCAGCTAACAATACTTCTTGCTGTTTTCTTTCTTGCTCAAGCTTTTGGTTAGCTTTGGCAACAATCATTTCAGCTTCTTTTTTAGCAGCAGTGATAATATTTTGCTTCTCGGCTTTAGCATCTGCTAAACTCTTTTCTCGCTCTGCCTTGAGCTCTTGTTGCATTTCTTCAGTGAGCTTGGCCTTTGATTTCTCTAACTCATCATATTTTATTGCCAATTCATCTTTATCTGCCTGAACTTTTGCTACAGCTGCTGCTCTTTTTTCAAGCATTTCCATAACAGGCTTTGCTAAGTATTTTCTTAGAACCACATAAAGGATAATGAAAAGTACTGTATAGACAACAATATTAAAAATATTTATACCTAATGCATCCATGCTGATTAATAATAATGTTTAGATAAATTTAATCATCAATGTGATAACCAATGCGAAAATGGATAGTGATTCAGCGAACACAATACCCAAAAGCATCATAGTCATAACTTTGCTTTGACTTTCGGGATTCCTCCCCACGGCCTCTACTGCTTTTG
This sequence comes from uncultured bacterium, assembly GCA_937889205.1. Taxonomy (GTDB): domain Bacteria; phylum Patescibacteriota; class Dojkabacteria; order B142; family OLB20; genus CALARN01. The sequence goes on along the minus strand of CALARN010000021.1, from coordinate 6,097 downwards.
AACCAACTAAACCAATACCCACGCCTGGACCTAATGTACCAAGGCCAATAGCTAAAGCCATAGCTATTTGTTGTAAACCTGATGTTAATGCTTGATCCATAGAACTATTATAAGAAAAATAAAATTAATGTTCAGTGTTGATCGCCACACTGATAAATACTGCTGTTAACATTAAAAAGACAAAAGCTTGAATCACGCCTACAAATATTTCTAAAGCATAGAAAGGCAATGTAGCAATACCTAATGTAATTGTTGTAATTACAAGCAAAAGCATCTCTCCGGCAAAAATGTTACCAAACAACCTGAATGAAAAAGAAATCACTTTCGAGACTTCTGAAAATAACTCAATAATGCCAACTATAAATTTTATAGGATTTGAAAAATCAATATATCTTTTCGCAAAATTCAATTTTAAATATTTGAAGCCTAGAAAGTTTGTTATAAAAATCGAGATTAATGCCAAGGCAACTGTAAAAGACAAGTCACTAGATGGAGCTCTAAATAGATGTGCTGATTCGTGAATTCTTTCTATTCCATTTACTGTTAAATAACAATCTTTATTTTCAATACAGCTGGCAAAGCTGATTTCTGAATCTTTTTCAGTTACTTCTCTGGCAGTATCGACATCTGCAGCAGCATGAACTTCGGTAATTATTCCCGCTTCATTATATAAAGTATCAATTACATGATTGTCTTTACTTACAACTAGGCTAGGCACAAATGGTAACAAGCCGAACCAGTTAGAAATTAAAATAATTACGAAAAAATTAAAAAGAAAAGCAAATAGCATTTTACCTTTTTTCTCACCAAGAATGTCACGAATCAGCCCATAAAGCAATTCTACAAGTATTTCTAACATCAATTGCCATTTAGGTGGTTTTTCAAAACTAAGACGAGATTTAATAAAAATTGAAAGAAAAATTAACGCGAAGAAAATCAGAATCGCTGTAAATAGCGCATTTGTAATATCAACATCGCCAATTTTAAATATCGATTCTGCCGCCAGACTTACATGCATAATTTATGTATAAAAAGTAATGCTGTAATGGGAACTAGGGAATCAGTACATCATAGTACCAACAATCTTTAATTAAATCAAACTTTTACAATTTTCTGACACAATTTCTATCACTCATGTTATAATTGCAGTATTATTTTAAGAAATAAATCTTAAATTTTTCTTTATATAATGCAAGTTTTGCTAAGATTGCCAAAAATTGAAGTCATATTTGAAAACGCTGATCAGAATAATTTGATTGGAAATTTTATCGTATCCAATTCTAATTCCCATAATTTTGAAATCTACCGAAAAGCTTTTACTAACAGTATTATCGCAGACGGTTCGACAGCTACATGTAAGTGGTAAGATAATTACCCTTAAAACAAATAATTCTTCAATCAATGCTACTTAGCAAAATACCTAGTTTATTTTATTAGTTTGTTTACTACAATGGAAGTATTGTTATTAGTATTTTTGTCCATAGTAGCGACTGGCTCAATCGGTACAGCAATTTTTTTGACTTTCTCTAGAAAAGAGATGCAAAAAAAACTTGATGATCAAAAGTTTCTTACTCTTTCAGAAGAAGAAGCCATCGAGAAAGCAAGCGTGAAAGCCAAAAATATTGTATTAGAAGCAGAAAAAGAGGCCGAAAAGCTAAAATTCTCGGCTCAAGAGCAAATTCGTGCTGCTAAAAAAGAAATCGAAGAAGACGAGCATCGTCTTGCAGAGAGAGAGAAGCAGTTGATTGAAAGATCAACATCTTTAGATGATCGTTTCGAGAAACTTGAGAATCAAGCTCACTCATTAGAGCAGGCTAAAAAAGATCTCAGAAGAATTAGAGATAGCCTCAATGCACAGTTAGAGAAGCTCTCCGGATTAACTCGTGAAGAGGCAAAGGCTCAATTAATGAAAGAATTAGAAGAAGAGCTAAAATCTCAAATTGCTAGAAAAATTAAAGAAGCCGAATATACAATTCAGAACCAAGCCGATGAAAAGGCAAAAGAAATTCTTATCGATGCAATGCAGAGAAGCGCTACAGATTACGTAGCTGAATCTACTGCAACAACAATTGAAATCGATAATGAAGAATTAAAGGGTAAAATCATTGGTAAAGAAGGTAGAAACATTCGTACTTTCGAAAAGCTTACAGGTGTAGATATCATCGTTGATGAAGCTCCTAACCAAGTTACTTTATCATGCTTTGATCCTATCCGTAGAGAAGTTGCAGCACTATCATTACAGAAATTATTAAAAGACGGTCGTGTGCACCCAGGTTCGATTGAAGAAACAGTTAAAAACATTAAGACTGAAATCGCTAAAGAAATCAAAAGAACCGGAGAAAAGATGGCTTTTGAAACAGGCTTTAGCGACTTACCACCAGAGATTGTTAAACTATTGGGTCGTTTCAAGTATCGTTTTAGCTACGGTCAAAACCTAGTTAAACATACACTTGAAATGGTAGCAATTGGTGAAGCTTTGGCAACTGAAGTAGGCGCCGATATTAACCTCACCAAAAAAGCCGCCTTGTTACACGATATTGGTAAAGTGCTAACTCATGAAATTGAGGGCAAGCCACATCACCATATCTCAGGAGACATTGTTAGAAAATATCTTAAAGATGAAAAACTTGCTAATGCAGTTGAATCACATCATGGTGACATTGCTCCGCAATCACTAGAAGCTGTTCTAGTTTCTATTGCTGATGCAATTTCTGGGGCTAGACCGGGTGCTAGAAAAGACAATTACGAAGACTACATCAAAAGAATTAAGGCCCTTGAAGATATTGCTAAGCAGTACCAAGAGGTACACGAGGCTTATGCAATTCATGCAGGCAGAGAAATTCGTGTTATTTTCAAACCCCAAGTAGCCAGTGATGATGATGTTACTTTGCTAACAAGCAAAATCGCGAAAGAGATTGAAGATACCCAAAATTATCCGGGTTCAGTCAAAGTAACTGCTATCCGCGAATTCCGCGTTGAAGCAGAAGCTCGCTAATTTTTAGCTGAAGTTTGTTTTATTAAGCCCCCTTTTTAAGGGGGCTTTTCTTTGCACTTCTTTATATGTACCCCGTAATGTACTACAATTTTATATATATTATTTTTACTTCTATGGGAGAATTTATGGGTATTATTATGTTATTATTTGGCGGAATTGCCGGTCTCTTGCCTATTATTGGCATTATAGTTTTAATTGTACTGTTATTACGAAAAGATAATAAAGATGCTACTCGAAGCAATAACACACAATTACTATCGTTTAAAAACCTGCTCAAAACTTACCTGTATATAATCATTTCGTTAAGTATGTTCATTAGTCTAATTGGATTTACTTTTTTAGGTAAGGCAGGATTAGGTTTGATTGATAAAAATTTCAGTTATACATACGATAATGCAGCAGGGAATTATGATGATGGGACTACAAAGCCCATGCCTCCAATTTATTATGAGAACGAATCCTACGATTATTATGATACTGTGCAAAACAATACTGTTCAAGACAATACTACTGTTATTATTGAAAAAACTAATGAATCATACTATTGCTACAATGATGATCAAGAGTTAATTAATGTTAATGGAAAATATTACTGCCACAATCCTTTAGCAATTCAGCTTGACCTGATAAACGGAATCACTATTGTAGTTTCCACATTGCTAATTTTTATCATGCATTTTATCTTGCTATTCAAGATTGAGCATGATGAACCATCGATGAATTTACGAAAGTACTTCATTTTCGGCAACTTGATGGTATATTCATTAATGGGTATTGTTACCTTACCGATTGCAATATACTCTCTTTTCAATTACCTATTAATGACAACGAAACCAGTTGTCTATAATGATGTTCCGGGTGGTATTCTTGCATTTGTTGTATTTACATTAATAACTTGGGCTATTTGGTTGATAGCAATGTTAAAAAACCGCAATACCAAGCAGGAAAAATAGCCAATTAATGGTATAATACAAGCGATTATAATAATATCAAAGTGCAAATAGAAGGAAGAAATCCGGTGTATGAGAGCTTAGTATCTCAAAGCCCCATCAAAAAAATATTTATGAATGAAGGCATTAAAAGAGATGCTAAGATTTTAAGTATCATTGAATTAGCAAAAGCCAACGATGTCAAGATTTATTATAAATCAAAACGCTACCTTAATAACATTGCTGCAACAGCAATTCATCAAGGTATAATTGCCATTAAAGAAGATAGAGACAGCTGGACGCTCAAACCTTTCATTCAAAAACTAGAAAAAGATGGTACTGATCCATTTTTTGTTTATATTCGTGAATCTTTAAATGAATATAATATTGGCTCAATAATCCGTAGCGCAGAGATTGTTGGCGCACAATTAGTAATATTGCCACCTAAAACACACTTATCACCACAAATGATAAGAGCTTCAATGGGTGCTAGCGAACACATAACCATCATTAACGAAAATCTGTTTCAGGCCATAAAGCTTGCTAAAACACATAATATTAAAGTGATTGGTATAGAATTAACAGGCGAGAACTATTACTATAATAGTGATCTTAAAGGCCCCACCATGCTAATTATTGGCGGTGAAGACCGTTCTTTAAGTGATGAGATAAAAAAGAAATGCGATTTATTTGTCAAAATCCCTATGCGTGGCAAAGTGAATTCATTAAACATGAGTGTAGCTGCTAGTATTGTGATGTTTGAAAAATTGAAGCAAGAGCTTACCTAATAGCAACTTCCCAGAGAAAAGCATCAGTACCGCGAATTTTTCGTTCCCAATGGTTCTGAATGACGCACCCTTCAAGTCTTAAAAGGCTCTGCATCATTGCAAAATGCGCAGATGTCCAACCAGTCATAAATTCATCTCCAAATTCAATCATATGAGCAACATCAAAAGTCAATCTTAAATTTTCTTCTGGTAATGTCATGATTCTTAATGCTTCAGCTTTGGCCCAAAAAGTAGTGGCTAAACCTTTGCCCCTGAACTCAGTAAAAAGATGAAACCCAGCAAGAGTTATCTTATTAAATCCAAATGTTAAAATATCTTCCTTAATTTCTTGAGGAATCCCCAAATGAGAAATTGGCTCTGTTCTGAAAGATATACCTCCTGCAATTTTATTAGCACAGCAAAAAACGGCATCGAGAGTATTGTGAGAGCTTGATATTTGTCTTACAGAACAAGTATTTATCATTAGACAAACATTATGGCTCAACAAATCTATAATTCCTGCCCCTTCTTTCAATCTTGTCTGCTACCGCAGTTCCATCAAGAGCACTTCTACGAAGCAGTTCTTTTTTTAGTCCTTTAATTTCAGATCGAGAAAAAGGTTGTAACCGCAAAGGCAAATCTGGATTATTTGATGCCTCGGCAATCTCGAGGAATCTATTTACTCCATGTATACCATTATGATGGGAATCATCCCTAAGAATTGGCAAAACATTTAGACTTCCACACATATTTATTAGTTAACAGCATTTTTTGCTCTAAGCAAAAACTCCTGAGGCAGAGTCGGTGTTTTGACTGCAAAATCCCAGAAACTGACAGGCTGGTAATTTGGCGAGGTTGTTTGCCAGATTAATAATGCAAAAATAAAAAATATTATCGAGATTAAAATACTATAAACAGTTACTTTAACTAAAGACATTTCACGCTTTCGTTTTGCTAGCAGTTGTGCGGGCAGACTATCTGCGATTGTAGTCCAGACCCAGAGACCAAAACCAATACCAAATAGGGTTCCGGTTAATGATCTAACGAGATTGTTACTCATATAGTAGATTTCACCGGTAGAAGCAAAACCCGCTAAGGTTGCTATGGTCTGCACAATACCATCTAAAGACATTGGCAATATCAAGACTAGAATCCAATACCACTTAATTTCTTTTATCTTAAAAAATCTAACAAAGATGCCGGTAAGTAGTACATTAAACCAAATCGCAGTACAACGAGAACACCAACCATACTGATGATCGCACACATGCATACTACGCCAATGAAGTTGATGACAAAACAGTGAATATAAAGAATAGATTGCCTTAGCAGGAAGATTAAGACCGATGCCCGCAAAAATAGGCGCCAATATCGGCATCGTATTTAAAAAGACCATTACTCCTAGC
>CALARN010000020.1 GCA_937889205.1 uncultured bacterium | reverse complement strand
CTCTACTACTATCTGTTTTTAATGGTTTTCCACTGTTTGGTAAGTAGCTAGTTCGTGGTAATTGAGGTAAGAAGGTAATTACCGATTGCATAAAAGGATAGCTAATCAAGCTACCTAACAGCAGAATTGCTATAAAGACGAATTTTAACTGCTGTTTTTTTACCTGTGCAACCACAGCAACTAAGATTTGCCAGAAGATATACACTAGTAGCAAAATCCAGAAAACTTCAACCGGCAAAAAATATCTTGCCGTTTTATTAATACTCAAAGTAGCCATTAAAAAGGCGGGAACAGGTATTAACGCTAATAGTAAGAATGTTTTTTGAGTAGTAGTTAGTATTCTAAGATTAATTTTATATAGCCTCTTTTTAATAATAAAGAACGCAGAAATTATTAATAGTAGTAATATTGCAAGTAACCAAGGCCAGCTAAAATGCCATAATGCAATCACATTCCAAAACTTCAACCAAGTCACCGGCGACCACACCGGCCCTAATGATGTAATTTCAGCTAAAGGTCCGAATGAGGTATATCTAGTAAACTCCCAATAGGGGATGAGGTTTTGCGCATACCAAGTAGCAGCTAGAGGCAAGAAACCCAGCACAAATAACCCAAATCTAATCAATACCTCTTTAACTGAATACTTAAGTTTAAACTGTTGGTAGAGAAAGATTAATCCTGGAATTACTAAATATATGGGCATAATAAAGCGCAAGAGCATGGCTAAGGCAGCAAGAACACCTAGCACTAAATACCAATAAGGATTACGAGATTGTTGTTGTTTTATGGCAATATAGCTTATAACAATGACTAAAAGAGTTTGCATGATTTCACTCATATACATACGAGCAAGACCGAAGTAGCCTGGGAACACATTAAACGCAATTACAGCTAATAAGGCAATCAAGCCTTTTTGTTTTTCATGTTTAAAAATCTCTAAACACAATAAGTACACAAACCAAGAGCACAAGGCAAATACCAGTAAATTAGTAATCACGGCAGCATCTGTGTTTGGCCCTACCAACATAAAGGTTGGTACTGATAGTAGTGTAAATAGGGGAGTACGAGGAAAACTATTAGTGTCTTCAATAAACATATTCTGCCATCTATCTGCAAAACCGGCTATATCTCCTTGTTTTAAGTGAGTAGCCAATTTATTAGTTTCAAATAACCACCTAGAATCGTCTCCGGTAAAGGAAAGCCTATTGTCTTGAAACACCCAAATGGTATTTAAGACAAAAAAACAAATAATTATAATAACTACCTTGTTAAGAAATTGTGGTTTTGGATTTTGCGGCATTATCGTTTATATCTTTTGTATTGTTTTAAGGTTTATTTATTAATTTTTTCTGAGCTTGCACCAAGATATCTTTTAAATTCTCCACCAAAGAACTATTAAATTGATCCTCTGTTTCTTGCTGTAGTAAAATATCAATTGCTTCTGCGGCTTCTTTTTTACTTCCTCTTCTCTCAGATTGCTTTTCTTGTCGATTACACATTGAGTAAAAGGCATCGATAATGTTTATCATGTTTGCCATTCTATCCTCTTTTGAATCCATATCTAAAGACGCATCGATTGGGTATCCACCCTCGTTAAAACGTAGATGATGCCTACTTACGATATTTGCAACGTTTAAAAATTCTGCTACCCCAGTTTTATCGTATAGTGTTAAGAAAAACTGATTAGAATATAGAGGTATCCTGTTCCTTTCATGCTCAGGTCTAACAACAGTTTCTTTATCGCCCTGCGTTGCCGGATGATCTCCAATCTCGTGACCTATTAGCGCAAGTTTTAATAACGGTAAATCGTTAACAGCAAGTCCAAATCTGTCGCAATTAGCTTCAGTTATTTGTGATATAACGTTCTTGTAAAAATCATTTCGACCAGATTTAAACCCTGTCCTTAGCATTAACTCTTCAATATCTGCTGTTGCCTGCTCAATTATCACAAGCGGATTTAAATCACTGTCAATTTTCTGCGCAATCTTTTCGGCCCTTTTAACAGCATAACGCATTTGATCTGCAACGGCTAAAAGGATACTCATATTCAAGGATTCTCCTGACTTTCTCTCTGGGTCAAAAAGTATCGAATCAGAAGATACAATGGCAACAGATGCAATGTTCTGAGGTAATACTCCAATTTTGTCGGGATAACCGCGATTTCTAATTTCCACCAATTCGTTACTCAGTTTTTCTAACCTTCGTCGAATCATATCTTCTTGAGCTGTTCCCGAATTCACTTTTACAGCAAACATTTCGTCTGACTCGTGTCCATTTCTAAATACAAGATCTCCTCTCCTTCCATTCATTAGTAGCGCCACCGTTGCCCTAATCGCTTCATCTCCGGCTGTGTGACTAATCTTGTCATTTATTTCTTTTAGTGAATCGGTATCAGCAGCTACAATTTGAATTGGTATCTCTGGATGTTCAATCAACATCCTATTCATTTCCTCTTTATACATTTCATAGGCCTCAATAGTATAAGCATTACTTACAGGATCTAAAAGTCTTTTGTTGATTCTTTCCATTCTGACCAAAACATTTTCATTATTGGGGTCTACGCTTTCAATTCCAAATCTCCAAAATTCGCCATTAAAACGATTTTCATCTGACTCATTTTTAACATACTTTGCAATTCCTCTTCCTACATCTCCATCTAGACGAAATAGTTTAACCTCTTGAAAAAAAGCTTCTCTGCTTGAACCAAGCATAGAAAGATAATCAAGATAACCCATTTCTTCGAGCGTTCTAGTAGAAGCTGGGTTTCCTGGTAATAAGCTTTTACCTGTTAATACCAGAAGAGGGTAAGGATTGTTCGCCCAAAACTCAAACAATGAATTTTGAAAAGATTCTGCAGACGTAGGTGAGAGATGGGTTTCGCCGTTTTCTCGCCCTTGGGTATTAAATTCGAAATCGCTTGTTCCAGCCATTTAAGTAAAGGGTTAATACTTACAATAGTATTGCAAAACCATTTCAATACATCAAGTTGATATACTTCAAACCATACAAGTTCTTGTAGTAATGCTTTAAGAATAGCCAACTTTCTTTGCAATTGCTGTCTCATTTCTTCTGTATCAAAGAGCGTTTACGCTTCATTTGTAAGATATTCAATTCTTTGTAGCCATTTTTGCTCATACATGCGTTGATCTGCTATGCTAATGGGGTTATCTCCAATTTGCAGCTCGCTACTGTGAACAGCGCCAATGGTAGTTTTTAATCTTGGTAATTTTGTATTTTCTTGTTGCTCTCAAAATTCTTGCTGTTGATTAAAATCGGCGATTCTATGTGCAGCTAGTTGTTGTAACGCCTCTTGTAAGACTTGAGCATTAATATGAGAAAATTGACTCTCAGGGCTATTGATTACATACTCTAAACTGCTTTCTCCAATCGACAAATCAGCCTGTGTGAATGCTCTCGCAAATAAATCATTGACGGTAATAACACGGATAATTAAACCAGGCAAAGTAACCCTGCCCAAAACAGCTGGAACCGGAAGGTTTTCAAAATTTACTACTGAATTATTTTTTCTTTGTTCAGAGACAGAAGCATGGCTTGTGCCATTTGTTAGTCTAATCTCATCGGCATAATAATGTGAATATAGTCTTTGTCGTCAGGATTTAAAAACACACCTGGCGCAGTAGGACCATTACTTTCAAAATGAATTTCTTTGGATTTTATCGCAGAAATCATATCTGTTAAGAACTTTATATTGAAACCTGTCTCAAAATCATCTCCGATTAGGTTCTTTACCTCAATTTTACTTTCATTTTTACCAATATCTACTACATTCGCAGATAGACTTAGTTTTTGTTCATCTGCACTTAAACTAAATCTGGTTTTATTACCTATCACATTTCTGGCAAAAATAGATACTATCTTAATCATATTCGACATTTCTTCGTGAGAAACGTCAAATTTAATTTGTGAATCGATAGGAATAATTTTTTCAAAAGGTGGAAAATCGCCTTCGATAAGTCTCGTTGAAAATTCAATATCTTCAACTTTAAATAAAATCTGGTTTTTTGCTCCAAGATAATATACCTTGACTAAGCTTTTGTCATCAGCAACCTCTCTAATTAATTTCTCAACTTCCATCAAGCTTTTTGCCGGAATAATCTCTTTGAATTCTTCTTGTTTAATTTCTTTTTCTAAAAGCAAATCTTTTTTTGAAAGCCTAAATCCATCAACTCCAACTAGAGTTAATTTATTTTGTTTTGCAGTAACAAGAACACCGGTTAATACTGGTCTAGATTCATCCATTCCAGCAGAGAAGGAGGTAAGAGCAATAGCATCTGCTAATTTGAAAGCGTTTACTTCCATCAAAATATCTCCTTCAGCCTCTGGAACCTTAGGAAAATCTTCAGCAGGAATGACAAAAAACTGCGCTTTATTATCCACAAAATTAACCTCAAACATTTGATCTGTTGCAGACATCTCTACCTTCCCCTTTTTTAACGAAGTGACAAACTCTGAAAGCAATTTCGCAGACACTGTTAATTGACCTGCTTCTGTAACCTCAGCACCTATCCACGTGGCGATACCCACTTCTAGATTGGTTGCAGACAACTTAATTTTACCTTTATCTGCTTCTATCAACACATTAGCTAACACGGGGATGTTTGGTCTTGAAGAAACTGCTCGATTTACATACAGTAAAGCCTTTGAGATGTTTTCTTGTAATACAGAAATTTTCATATTTGTTTTTCTCTTATTATTATAATTTTAAATAAATAAATTTGTAGCAGTAGTATTAGACAGTGTAGATATGTGGACATATCTCTTAATTACTTCTCTGTAGTTATCTATCCATTGTAAATGTACTGTGCAATATTATTGGAAAACATTTTTTTAATAATCTTGAATATATTGTATTCTAAAGCGATTAAGTTTTCCTAAACTTGTACATATATTTGTAGATAAATTACTAAACTTTAAAAGAGCCTACAGTTAATCTATTTCGAAGTATTGTTCACTAAAATACAATACCAAACACAAGATGCTTTTGTTTAATTAAGTATAATCTTTTTTCGTACAAATTATTAGTACGGGCGTTATAAATCTCCGTCTTTCATAACTGCTTCTCTAAGTCTATCCATTTGATTCTTAAAGCCTTCGTCAATCATAATCTTGCTTTTAATCTTATCGATAGCATGCATAACTGTAGTATGATCTTTTCTACTTAAGAACTGTGCCACTTGTTCTAATTTAAATCCGAAGTCTTCTCTTAGTATAAACATACATACCTGCCTAGCAAAAGCTACTGATTCTGTGCGTCTGCTACCCTTGATTTCTTTTACAGTTAAATTAAATTCTTTAGCAACTGTTTTTAAAACAAAGGGAACCTTAATTTTTTGCCTGCGACTTTTTCTGTCTTTTCCTAGCATTTTCTCAATCTCTTCGAAAGATATATCACTACTGAACATCGATTGATAAAGAGCAACCTTTTGTAAAGCCCCCTCTAACTCACGAATATTATCATCAACGATTTTTGCAATGTATTCATACACTTTTTCAGATAGTACCACATTTAGTTGAGCAGCCTTCTTTTGAATAATTGCTAGACGCATTTCATAATCAGGTTGACCAACATCTGCAATTATCCCTCCTTGAAATCTAGATCTAAGACGGTCTTCAATACCTGTAATCTGTTGAGGTGGTCTATCCGAAATTAGAATAATCTGTTTCTTCTCGTTATGAAGTACATTAAAGGTGTTAAAAAACTCGTTTTGAGTCTCTTGCCACTTTGAAATAAATTGAATGTCATCAATAATTAATAAATCAAGAGAGCGATATTTTTGTTTGAACTCTAATGTTTTTCCGCTTCTGATAGCCTTTACCATTTCATTCAAAAACCCTTCGCTAGGTATATAAAGGATTTTCTTTTGATAGTCTTCTTCTAACAATTTTCGTGCCACTGCTTGTCCTAAATGTGTTTTGCCCAAACCGGTTTTTCCGTAAATAAATAGAGGGTTATATAAATCTCCGGGCTTTTTGCTTACACCAAGAGCCGCAGCATGTGCGAGCTTATTTGATTGACCAACAACATATGTTGCGAAAGAATAATCTTCTTTCAAATTGGATCTTCTTACTTGTAGTAGTAAGTTTGGATGAGTGTCGGGTTGTTCTGAAAATCCAATGAGGCTAGGGGATGTTGCACTTGAAATCTCTGCAGCGGTTGCTTTTTCAGTTTTCTTATTTATTAGGCTATTATCAATAACATAGAAGGGTTCGAGTTTTTTTCCATAAACATAAGAGATTGTTTCTTGAACCATATCGTGATGCTTTTTATGAAGCCATTCACTAGTATATGAGTTCTTAACACCGATTTTTGCTTGCTCACCTGCAATTTCTAATAATTTTGTATCTTTAAACCAGGTTTTAAATTGGGGCGGATTATCTAACTTTACTTCAATTTGGGCCAGTGTAACTTTCCAAAGCTCTCCTAAATCCATTGTATGTAATTAAGAATTAAGTTGTATAATTAAGCAGTTAAAAATAATCGTAAGATTTGTTATCAATTGATTATAATTGGCAATAACCCAGCTAGCCTATATAATAAGGCCAAGCGACGATTTATTTCGTAATAAATAGAGATTTATACACACTAAGATACATAATTGTGGATAAACATTCAAGTAAAAAAATTAAAAAAAACTCAAATTCACTTCTAGATATGCCAAAAAATTTTCTGTTAATTTTGATTAGGATATATCAAAAGCTTTTTTCTTTTGATCATAGTTTTTGGGCACGACCAGAAAAAATTCGCGCATGTATTTATTATCCGAGTTGCTCAGAATATGCCTATCAAGCTATTGAAAGGTTTGGAATAATTAAAGGTGTTTTTTTAGGAACCAAAAGAATTCTTAGCTGCAATCCGTTCTCAAAGGGGGGTATTGACGAGGTGCCAGAAAGATAGCTATTTGGTAACAATTTCTCCGTCAACAATTTCCCAGCTGGTTAGATTGCTATCAATTACTACTGCTTTACCGTTTATTAATACCTGAAGTGATGAGGGTTTATTTGTCGTAAGCTCAATCTTTTCTTTGGCATTAAACTCAATTGTTGAGCCAGGCTTATAAACCCTATCTGTTCTTGAAACGCCATCAACGCTTATTGCTATTTGAGCATCTGCTTTGACTATCTCAATATCTAACAATATCTCTAATGGTGCGACAGTGGCGGTTACCGTAGGTAGAGGGTTGCCTGCTTCTTTAGTGATTTGTAGCTTAATAGTTTTACTTCGACCAAATTGGCTTTCGGCTTTGATAATGAAATCGTTTGTGCCTTCGATGAGATTAAATTCTTCAGAGAATTTTTCGAAACTGTTAAGCTTCAATTCTTGCTCGTTAATTGTTAAGGTGCTTCCAATATCAGCTATGCCAGAAATGGTAATGAAGTTGGCATCTGTCTTGTACAATCCTTCAGTCTCGGTTGTCATTGTTATGGGCGAATTCAATTCAAGTTTAGGGACTTTAATCACTCTACCAACATAGGTACTCAAATAGATAAGGATCATCACTATTGCTAATATTGCTATTCCGGCAATTATTTTGTTTGGAGTAAATGTAAAGGCTTTAGTTTTTGGCTTTGAATTAGTAACGGCGTTAATTGAAGACTCATTTTGCTTGCGCTCGTTTTCTCTACGATATAGTGCCAAGGCTTTCTCTGTGCTTATCCCTAAAAATTTTGCATAGTTTTTAAGAAACCCTTTCAGGTAAACTTCAGAGGGGAATTTAGAAAAACTACCTTCTTCAAGTGCTTGTAGGTAGATAACACTAATCTTGATTTCATTAGAAACATCAGTAAGTTCAAGCTTCAAATCTTTTCTTTTCTCTTTTAAAATAGAGCCAATTGTTTTTATTTGTAGGGCTGTTTTTATCATTATGAGGTAAATGCTCAGGATTAAGCCATTATAGCACTATATTTTCAGAATCAGAAAAATTCAAGCGAATTTTTATGCTACAATTAGGTTATCTAAAAAATTACAAATACATACTATATGAGAAAAAGTATTTTTCTATTTGTGTTTTCGCTGTTCTTCTTGATGGCTTCTGTTTCTATCGTCAAGGCAGAGGGTTATTTATTTGTTTCTACAACTTGTCCGCATTGCAAGAGTGTTGAACAACAACTTGCAGCAAGCGGTGAGGATAAGCTACTAAATATTGAATATAAAGTAGTAGATACTAGCACCGAAAACTATAATTCTTTTTTATTTGCCATTGAAAAATGTAGTATTTCACCAAACTCAGCAGGCGTTCCTATGTTTTTCGTAGAGAACGAATGTTACGTAGGTGAAACTGATGTTATGGCGAAAATCAACGGGCTAGCTGCATTAATTGCTCCGCAAGGAAGTGATGGAGTGGTAGTTGCAGAAGAAATAGCGGTGACGCCAACGGCAATCCCGATTGTTAACCCAGGTGTTCCAGTTGAAGAAGCGAAAGCAAATACATTGATTTTTATTGCTGTTATGGCAATAGCCTTAGTGTTGCTAGTAGCAGTTGGGTACTGGAAGCAAAAAGGGGAAGCTAGCAAGGCTTCAATTATTGCTTTTGTAACATTACTACTTACAAGTTTCAACTTGATAGTGTTGTCTCATCCCGTTTTAACATATGCATTTTGTCCCGTTTGTACTGTAGCAGTTGGTGCGGGGCTTGGGTTTTCTAAACAGCTAGGGATTGATGATGTCATTTCTAGTATCTGGATTGGTGGCTTACTAGTTTCTATGAGTCTTTGGCTAATCGAGTGGTTAGATAAGAAAAAGATAAGATTTTTATTCAGAAAGCCATTAATTTTTATTGTAATGTATGCGCTAGTTATTTGGCCATTATCTTCAAGTGGAGTTATAGGGGGATTTTTAAACACCTTCTGGGGTGTAGATAAAATAGTTCTAGGAATAATTTTTGGATCAATAGGATTTATTGCTGGTTATATTTTAAGCGATGTCATAACCAAACAAAACAATAACCGTGTGCATTTTCCTTTTCAGAAAGTTGTATTACCTTTAAGCGTTTTAATAATTTTAAGTCTATTATTCTTCTTCTTAGTTTACTAATTTTATAATTATGACAAAACCACAAACAGACAAAATTGATGAGTTTATTCAAAAAACTTTATCAATGAAAAAACAAGATAGAATGGATCTTTCTTCTGATGAAGATTTAAGCATAGCGATAATGAATCTAATAAGTATGGAAGAGCACTTCTTCTTTACCGGTGCCAAAACGGGGGATTCAAAGTACTATGAGTTGCTTAAGCAAATTCGATCAATGCGCAAAGACTTATTAAAAAGAATAATTAAAGACTATGAAGGCGAGGTGTGGTGTATCTCGAAACATTTACTAGCAGCCAGTATGAGAGTTATGGAATATGGTACGAAGCTGCAAACAGTAGGTAAAGATGACGAGGCTAAAGAAATCTTTCAAAAGTCTTATGAGCTTTACTCTCTCTTCTGGGGGCTTAATCTTAACCTGATTAACACAGACGATATAAAAAAAATTGATGATTTGGCCCTAAACAAGCATGATGTTATTAAAGATGCTGTTGCTCAAAAAAAAGACAAAGAAACGACTGCGGCCAAACCAAACACATTTATGGGCAAACTTGGTGACCTAGTTAAGAAGGCAATTGATTGTTGTATTGAATAATATTTGGGTTAAAGTAATTTTTTGAATTCTTCAACCATTGCGACTGCCTCTGGGTCAACGCCATAAGCGTCTGCAAGGTAATATGTTACATGGTCAATGAAGAAGTAGCCCATCAAAATCTCTTCTAATACATTTCTCCCTCTTAGGGTAATTACATCTACTTCAATTTGTTTTTCACCCATAAGTTGTTTAAAAATCTCAATCCTTTTTGCGTTGCGAGAGGTTGTAAGCTGGGATTGAAAAATAATAAAGAACAATGGCATGATAATATTTGTAAAACCAACCATTTCGTTATGGTTTAATTCTGGGAAATAGTTGTGGAAAGCCTGTGTCTTCGAGTTCTCGTTGAACTTAATTTTTGAAATTTCTGCAAGAGATTTATTATTATCTGTGGCATAAATTACTGGCACTTTATGCTCGATTCTTTTCGCTAGCTCTTTTGCTTTGTTTTCGTCTAAGCTATTTTCAATAGTGCCGGCAGCAGCTACAACCTCTGTTTCTTTGTCTGAGATTAATCCACAGTTATGGAGTATTTGTAAAATACCACCAATAAAGTAACCTGTTGATAGTCTTGGTTGAATGCCTTGTGGTATTTTTAGCATAGGTGCATTTCTTTGTAATGCTTTCTTTTCTAGTTCTCCACCTGAAGTTAGAATGATATAGCTATAACCTCTGGCATCAACCTGATCTAGGCAGGCAAGTGTTTCTTCAGTATTGCCCGAGTATGATGAAATAAGAAACAGCGTTTTGTTATCTGTGTTTTTTGGAATCTCATAGGCTTTTACTGCTTCAAGTTGAATCTTTACAGTGTTATCAGTGGCAAAGTAATCATTAATTAGTGAAACAAATAGAGAACTACCTCCCATACCACATACAACAACACGATTAAATTCCCCTTCAGCTTTTATGTTTTTAGCTAACTCAAAACCAGCAGCAAACTGACTAGGGAACTTTTTAATATCGAAATAATATTTATCGTTCATTCTATAAAAAATTGATTAAATTATTTAGCAATATATTCTACACCTCTAGGGGCGAAATCTCTAATATCTTTAGCTATTGTCAAAGCAAAAACAGTGTTTGCTCCCGCCTGTTTAAGTGTTAGAGCTGCTGATTGTAAAGTATTACCGGTTGTAACGACATCGTCAATTAACAGTATGGTCTTTCCGATAATGTCTTGGTTGTTTTCAACAACAAAATTTTGTAAAGAATTGAAAAAACGGTTTTGCTTAGTAAGGCGAGCTTGAGATTTATTATTTTGCTTCTTTAATAACCCTTGCCATTTTTTGATAGCAATTTCTGGAACGAGCAAATAGATATGATCATAACCCCTTTGGTTAATTTTGCGTTGGCTTGAAGGTAGAGGAACAAGGTAGTCAATGTTCCAGTTTAGAGTAGTTAAGCGACACTTTATTAGTTCTCTTAATTTTGAGGCAAGTAGGTAACAGCCTTGATACTTATAT
This sequence comes from uncultured bacterium, assembly GCA_937889205.1. Taxonomy (GTDB): domain Bacteria; phylum Patescibacteriota; class Dojkabacteria; order B142; family OLB20; genus CALARN01. The sequence continues at coordinate 19,138 of CALARN010000020.1, read as the reverse complement.
GACCAGATTACTTTTTTAATATTTTTCTCAAACTTGAATATTGACACTATCCCATCTAAACTTGAACTGCGTCTGCAAAGCCTATGAACAGTCTCGCGACCCCTTAGCTTGCCATTACATTTAGGGCAATAAGGTAGTGCTAAATATGTAAATTTATTTAGCAGGCAATGTGTACATAACAAACTACCAAAGCTGCCGCAGAGAACGCAGTATTCAGGAAAGAGAATTGCAATCAAAGACTTGATTAATTTATTCATGAGTAAGTTTAGAACAGTCCCCTTAACTAATACTTACCAAATGAAAATTTTACTGATATAATAAGCTTAATTAAATATTGCTGCTTCCGCTCGTCCCGGAAGGTGGTTAAAACCAACAGAATCGGCAGAAAGATTTTTATCAAGTAGATCCGATCGGGTAAGCCCGAAATCGCTGCAAGAGAAAAAACTAGAGTGGTACCGTCCTCATTTTGAGAACCTCTAATTGATAATCATTTAAAATGGTTAGCAGTTAGAGGTTTTTTGTTTATTAAAATTACTACTATGTTACCTAAAGGACCATATGAACCAACAAAAGAAGAGCCAGAGATTTTAAAATACTGGTTAGACAGCAAGGTTTTTAAGCCGGAATATCATGCTCAAAAAGGGTTGTTGACCACAGCAGAAATGAAGCAGGATGGCAGAGAATCTTTCTGTATTGTTAATCCACCGCCTAATGCATATATGCGACCGCATATTGGAAATGTTTCTGGATATGCCTATCAAGATGTGTTTTTGAGGTTTAACCGTATGAACGGGAAAAAAGTACTAGGACAACCAGGCAAAGACCATGCTGGTATTCAAGGTGAGGTAGTTGTAGAAAAAATTTTCATTGAAAATAAAGGAAAAACTAAGTATGAAATGGGCAGAGAAAAATTCTATCTATCTGCCTATGATCATTTCCAAAAGATCATGCCAAAAGTGATGGCAGATGAACAAAGAATTGGTCTTAGTAGTGACTATGAGCGTAATATTTTTACACTTGATCCAAAGATTGTTGGGACGGTTCTAGGAACATTTGTAAAAATGTATGCCGATAAAATGGTGTATAAGGGAGTGAGAATTGTAAACTGGGATCCAGTAGCACAAACTACTTTAGCAGATATTGATACCGAGAGAATTGATAGAGAAACAGAACTAGTATATATTCGTTATCCTTTGATTAAGCATAGGGCTTGGTATTTATCTTGCTATAACGAGCTCATGCTTAAGAATTTAAGATTGGGCATTAAAGCGATTGAAACAAGAGCACTTAACCCAGAAGAACCTGAGAGATTTTTTAAAGAGATGAAAGAGGGTGACCTTTTAGTATTTGTTGATAAAACAGAAAAAGGCGTAAATCATGTGTACAAGATTGCGACGCAGGTCATCTGCTTTGATTCATTGGCAGATGCAGAAACTAAACTAGATTGGACAAAAGTAGGTTTTGGAAACAATCCTTCTCTTAAAGATTTAGAAAGTAGCTACGAAAAATTAGCAACAGGATACGCAACAAAAATGAACAAAAATGGCTTAGTTGCAATCTCTCTTAGAGATTTAACCGAAGATGAATATGTCACAGTTGCAACCACAAGAGCCGAGACTATGCTTGGTGATACTGCTGTGACAGTTAATCCTAGCGATGAAAGATATACAGAAATCCAGAAATATAAAGCCTTAATTCCTATTGTCAATCGCGAAGTACCATTTATTACTTCTCCTAGAATTGAAAAAGAATTTGGAACAGGTGCAGTGAAATTGACTCCAGCCCACGCTTATGATGACTATGTCATTATGACCGAATGGAACGAAGTGAATGTAGAGAAGAAAGTTGGCTACATTAATATTGTTAACAAGCAAGGCAAGATGTGCGGGCCAATCCCTCAGAAATACCATAAGTTCACTACAGAGGAATGTCGCAAAGAGGTAATTAAAGACTTAGCTGATTTAGTAATAAAAAAAGAACTGCATCTACAATCTGTAATGATAGGGGAAAGATCAAAGGCGGTTATTGAGCAAATAATGTCATCCCAGTGGTTTGTAGATGTAGAGAAATTAAAAGCCCCAGCAATTGACGCTGTAAGTTCTGGTGCAGTAAAAATCCATCCAAATTACATGACCAAGAAATATTTAACTTGGATGCAAAACCTTAGGGACTGGCCAGTTTCAAGGTCTCTATGGTGGGGTTATCGCATTCCAGTTTGGTATAAAGGGGAGATAGTTGAAACGGTTAACGAGCAAGGACAGATTATTGAGACTATTGCGGGAACAGAAGTGACTGGCATTTATGACGCAGTAGAAAAAGGTTTAGCTATGGTTCAGCTTGAAAGCCCAGGTGAATCTTGGGTGCAAGACCCTGATGTATTTGATACCTGGTTTTCGTCTGGTCAATGGCCGTACGCAACATTAATTGCCAATGACTTAATCGATACCTTCTTCCCTTCAGACATTATGGAGACTGGCTATGACATTCTTGAGCTTTGGGTAAGCAGAATGATTATGCTTAGCCTTTACCATGAAGGGAAAATCCCTTTCAAAGATGTTTACCTACATGGTTTAGTAAAGGCTCCGGATGGGCAGAAGATGAGTAAATCAAAGAACAATGTAATTAATCCAGATGAGATTATCAATAAATATGGGGCAGACTCTTTAAGACTTCTATATTTAGTTGGCAATAAAGCTGGCTCAAGCTATCCAGTTAGTTATGAAAAACTTGAGGGCTATAAAAGATTTTTAAATAAGATTTGGAATGCATCAAAATTTGTGCTCAACTATGTTAACGATTTTGATGCAGATGTTAACCTTGAAGATGCTGATTTAGAAGCTTCAGATAAAGAAATGCTCGATAAGGTTGCTGCGTTAGCTTCATCGGTTACTGGGCAGATTGAAAAATTTAGAATAGGGCTTGCAGCAGATGATTTGTATCAAAATTTCTGGCATGAATTCTGCGATATTTATCTAGAGGCCGTAAAACCAAGACTTTACACTAAAGACAAAGAGGGCAATGAGATTAATAACTCTACTGAGGCTTTAAAATCTATGAAAAGTGCAAAATTTACTTTAGTAAAGTGCTTGAAACAATACCTGAAATTAATGCATCCTATTGTTCCTTTCATAACAGAGAGAATCTGGAAAGAGTTGCCTAAGGGCACTAACGAGAGTGAAACAATAATGTATGCTAGTTGGCAAAAATAGTATAGAATAGAAATAGGCTGGTAATAATTCTTATTGTATTATCATGCAGCTGTTGGTTGTCTGCCACGGCGAGACAGGTTATGAAAAATCTAACACCGTCTTAGGGTGGGTAGATAAAGCGCTTAGTGAACAGGGCGTGTTAGCTGTCAATCAATATGCCTCTTTTCTGATTCAGCAAAAAGAACAAATCGATATGGTGATTACTTCACCTTTAACTCGTGCTAGGCAAACTGGAACGATAATTAGTAATGGATTAGGTTCACGGCTCATTGAAAATGAGCTTATTAAAGAGCGCAACTTCGGCGATATGTCAGGAAAATCCCTTGAGCAAATTCAAGCCAAATATCCCGAGCTAACTAGTATTAAAGATGTAGAGATGTTTGAAGGATTTGAAAAATCTGAAAGTGTAGCAGAGCTCCAATCAAGGATAAAGAAGTTTGTGCATTTTCTGATTCAGCTAAGAAACGGCGGACGCTACGAAAAGATAATGATAGTTACCCATACGATAGTTATTAGACTACTGTTACAGATACTAAGAGAGTATACTGATGCAGAAATGCGAGAACTTCCTATTACTACTTTGAGCAAATTTGAAGTTGAGATTTAATAGGGGTAATAACTTACACCTGAGAGAATGCTTTTAAAGTGGTTCATATCGTCATATACATGCATTCTATTTAGTACAAATCTGTTTCCAGGTCTATGATCGATACTACGACCACAAGTAAAGGCTAATAAATAGTTGCTACTTCGTAGTGTTCCAATTACCGCTCCATTATATTCACAGCCCGGATAGCAAAAAGATACCGCAGTTTTTCCTGTCATATATTCAATATTTCTTTTACTTACGGTTATCTCACTATAAAGACTATCAGCGTCATCTACCTTACCCAGAAGCATATGCGTACGACCATGAGGGTCAATTACCATACCGGCATCAGTCATTTCTCTAAGCTTCGCTCTAGAAATTCCACTACGGTCAGAGGGAACATAAAATACTGCGGGAAAACCATACTTTTTAAGAAGGGGAAAGGCATATTGATAATTGTCATAGTTACCATCATCAAAAGTAAGCATTACAGATTTTTGTATTGGGTTCTTACCGGTCATTAATAAATCATAAAATTCTTTAGGCGTTAGTACTTTGTAATTTTTTTCATCAAGATATTTTAATTGCTCTTCAAATACTTCTGGAGATACATAATAATCACGAACACCAGCTTTGTTTGGAACAGGCGCTAGGTGATGATAGGTCAACACCGGAATTCTCACAGTGCCTGATGCTTGTGGGGCAGGGGTAACATCGTAGTCTTTATCAAAGTTTAAAATGGACGCTGTAATAAACTCATTAATTGGAGGTGCAACATGGAAGCCTGAAAAGGATTGTTGATTATCTGTTTGCACATCAACTAAAAAAGCTTGTAAGTCTTTATTGAATGTAGAGGTGAGTCCGATAGTAATAAAGCATAAACCAAGCAAACTTAACACTGCCCAGATTGGGTAAAAGCGAAGCTTATTGAGTTTGTATTTAGGCTTCATTTTTTCGTAAAAGCGTTGTTATAAATTGCCATATATATGGTAATTGCTTTGGACTATTAAACGATTCGTGCTGTTTTGAATTGCTAGGAACTAATAAGGGTGAGTCTGTCTCAAGGTAAAAGCCAAGCTCGTAAAGGTCTTTAACAGAATCAATTTTGTTATTGCCAACTATTTTTATAAACAATTCTCTTAGTGCAGCAGCTGATTTGTAAGTTATAATCGCATTTATCCCTATTTTAAAACCCGACGAAATAATCTCTTGTGCCTGTTCAAGGTTACCGGTAAAGCTATGAAATATTACGGGTAATTTGTGGGCATATTGCTTGCAGGCATCTATGCAATCAGCCTCTGCCGCTCGTGAATGCAAGCTCACAGGAAGTTTAAAAAGCTGTGCCAGTTTTAATTGCTCTTTAAGTAAAAACTGCTGCAAATATTTACAGTTCTCAATTTCGCTTGCAGTTAATGTTTCGTTTCGTTCTAACCAATAATAATCTAGCCCACATTCTCCAATAAGCTTGAATTCGTTGTCAATTAAACATTTCTCTATTTGTTGAATAGTTTCGCCTGCATTTATTGTAGTAATTGATTTATCGTAAATATCAGAGCCGGGGATGACAATTTCAGGTTGTAGCCCAATACCGGCTAACACCACTTCAGGATACTTTTTTTGGATTGCTAACCCTGCAAGGCTTGACTTTATATCTATACCTACAGTGACGATATTGCTTACTCCGGCTGCAATAGCAGCTTCAACTTGAGGCTTGATGTAACCCGGCATGCTTTCAAGATGGCAATGACTATCAAACAGCCTGTTTTGTGGAAAGGCTTGATAAAGCCGACTTGTCTGCGATGCGGTTTTTGCCATTGTTATCGCAATGATTCTTTAATTGACAAGACTTCTGTTAAGTCTAGTTTGTTAAATAAAATGGTAACATCTTTTATTAATTTGAAGCTTTTTGTAATTTCAGGTTGCCATAAATCGTGATTGACGTCTGGTGAATATGCGCTAATCTCTATGTCTGAGCCCAGCGTTTCTGCCAATTGCTTTGCTGCGTTAGGCAAGAAAGGTATCATTAATAATTTAAAGGCATTCACGATATTAAGCAGATTAAACATTATTTGTTCAGCTTTAGCAGTATCTGTTTTAACTACTACCCAAATTTTCTCATCATCAAAATATTTATTGCCAAAACGAGAGAGCTCCATTATCTGATTAAATCCGGCCACAAGTTCTACTTTATCTAGATGTGCCGCACAATTAATAAATGTATCTTTTATTCTCTGCTCAATATGTTTATCAAGAACATATTCATTTGAAGTTAACTTTCCAGACAACTTGGCTTCGTAAAATTTCAGACTTCGATTAATAAAATTTCCTAAATTAGCTACTAGTTCATTATTTACAGATGCGACAAAACCCTGCCAAGTAAAATCTCCTTCTTTGTTTTCAGGAAAGTTACTTACCATATAGTAGCGAACAAGATCAGTACTAAATGTTTCTGCCATTTTTCTTGAATTGATTGTCCAGTTTCTACTTTTAGAAAACTTTTTGCCTTCTAAATTAAGAAATTTATTAACTACCACATTTTCCGGTAGGGTGTAGTCTTTACCCGTGCCAATTAACTGTGCCGGCCACATTAGTGTGTGAAATACTAGGTTGTCTTGCCCCATAAAGTTAAAGATTCTGGCATCTTTATTAAGCCACCACTCTTTCCAATCAGTAGCTTGACCGGAAGTTTTGCTATAAATTACATTATCTGGAATGTTATCTGCTGAGGTAATTGTTGACCATTGCTTTACGGCAGACAAATATCCAATTACTGCTTCAAACCAGACATATATTTTTTTACCAGTAAAATCTTTAAGTTGTTTATCTGCAGGAAGTTTCTTTATTTCTTCAATAGGTAAATCAATTGCCCAATCCATATCTCTAGTGATTGCTCTTTTCTTAAGTCCTTCTGTTAACCAGCTGTTGGTTTCTTGCCACACCCAATTACGCCAGATACCTTTTCGTGAATCAACATACTCTCGTAATTGAGGAGTAATTTTTTCGAAGTCTAGAAAATAATGCTCAGTTGCTTTTAAGCTAACTGCGGCTTTGGTTAATTTACTGATTGGATTAAGTAATTCGCCATCTGCTAACCAACGACCACACGCCTCGCATTGATCAGAGCGTTGTTCATGTGCGCCACAGTGAGGGCAAGTGCCTTCGACATATCTATCAGGTAAAAATTGTTGATCTGCCTCAGCGTAATATTGCTGCATAGTGTCTTTAACAATGTATCCGCTTTTTAATAGGTCTAAGAACATTTCTTGCACAGTTGTCATGTGCTGCTCTGTAGTAGTGTCTGTGTAAAGGTTATAGCTTAGGTCATAGAGCTTAAACAGCTCTATGTCTTGTTGATGATAAGTTTTCACAATCTCTGCAGGGGTTTTCCCAGATTTGTCGGCTTCAACCGTAATTGGCGTACCATGGCAATCTGAACCTGAAATCATCAATACATCATTGCCACGCAGTCTTTGAAATCTTGCAAACATATCTGCAGGAAGTAGATAACCAGCCAAATGCCCTAAATGCAAGTCACCATTGACATATGGCCATGCTACTCCAACCAAAATTTTCTGATTCATACAAATTCTTTTAATAAGTAGTTTGATTATAGTTTAGAGGTAGTATTTTTACAAAGGGGGCGTTTTGCAACGCCCCCTAAAAAATTCGTACAAATGCTTATTACTTTTTTGCCCCTCCCCATTCAACTACATAGTATCCGGAGCGCTCGAAAGGACTAATAGCTAGAGGTTTAACATCGACAGCTTTTTCAATAGGTTCATAAACCATAAATACTCTATTCACAACATCAGGGACAGGCGCGAATTCGAGTTGTGCAATTTGATCTACTTGCTCGTCGAAAAGGAATGTGATGAAATAATATGGAGTTATGTCTTCGTTCATAATTGGCATCCAGTACTCACAGAAGGCAGCTATCTCATTACTAGTCATATTCATTTTTGTTAATAAACTGCGTAAGTCTTTCTCTAATGAATCTTTAGCAAGAACAAAGCCTTCTTTAGGTAAGTGCACACCAACGGCCCCCTGAGATTCCCACCAAAGATAAGAGTATTTTTTGCCACTTTCTTTATCTGTTATTTGAGAGTCTTTTGTGGCAAGAACTGTCCAGGTATTATCTTTACCAATAGCAGGGACGGTTAGTGTGAGTCTTCCATTGGGTATTACCTTGACGGTAGCGTCTATGGTTTGTGTAGGGTAAAGGTAAACAACTGGTTTACCACAGCCGCCACTAAAAACAAAGTCATTATTTACAAATGTAACATAGCGACCATACTCATCTTGCCAATAGAATACAGGGTGATAGTTTAAGTATTGCTCATATGTTAAAGGTACCACATCATCTGTAGTGATAAGGTTATATTTATACGCTTCCCGTTGAAGATAGTCTTCTTCGTATAGACTTTTGCGATAGCTATCTTGAGAGGAAATGGCTTCAAAAATGTCGCTACCATTTGCCGCGACTCCTGTTTTCTTTAGTGCGGGCGGATTTTTTATTACTTCTAAATCGTTTTCCATACATGATCCAATTGAACTGTATGCGTAACCGCTAACATTCACACCACCATTGTTCCAGTTGATTTCAGCTTTACTATCTAGGTAATGCGCTCCGTCTTTTATCATAATCGTTGGAATAGATTTCACATTGTATAGAAAACCATCTTTAGCTTTGACAAAAGTTCTACTATACTCATCAGATTTACTAAGGTAAACGGTGCTCCCCATTAAAGTATCAACAGCAGTCAAATCATTACTGTTAAAAAGTGTTGGCCAATATTCATGATATCGTGAATAATAAATTCCATTTACGCTTTTTATAAATTCATTATAGTCAGGAACCTCTTTTTCATAAAAACCTTCTGGTGTCACAAACTCATTAAAATCTAAAGTTGCAAATTTTTTATTTACCCCTGAGTTAACACCTGGCGAGTAGTATTCATAATAGGCATCAAGAATGAAGTATGTATTATCAATTTTTACAAAGTGAACATGAGAAATCCAAGCTCCCCTTAAATCACCCTCGGGTTGTTTTTGCATTATTGCAAGGTACAGGGGTTTGCCTTTTAGGTCTAGTTTTTCTGCAGTTGGGACATTGGTAATTTCACCATTTGCAAATTCTCCGATAAGGTAAACATCTTGAACGCCATCATCATTACTAATGTAGTCGTTAACAAATAGAGATACGCTCTCTGCTTTAAGTGGTTTATCTTTAAATTTGATTGATACTTGCTTGCTAACATAAATCTCTTCGTTTTCTTCAGGCATTATTGTTTCAGTAGGGGTGACTGTAACGGTCTCGGTTGGTGTCACGGTCAAGCTCGAAACACACTTGTCTAACTTGATATCATAAAATAGACCGCTTTTTTCGCAGATCTCTACCGAAGGACCGGGATTTGGCTTTGGTAAGACAAATGCAACAACCACAATTATTGTTGCCAAACAAATAAAGAATAAGCCCGCTACTACTGCAAGTACGATGTATAAAGTCTTTTTGCTGCTAACAACTTTAGGAACATCGTTTTTCTTTTCGTCTGCTTCCATATTTATTGTGTAATTAAAAAATAATATTACTTTTTTGTCTTTGGAGCCAGATTAATCGTTAAAATCTCAATACAAACAAACAACAACACTATTGAAACTGCGTTATACCAGTAAAAACCATTGATCAGTCTTAAAAGCACAAAACCAATAAGTGATAAACCCACCCAAAAACCACGTCTTATCGCCGGGACCATTTTGGGGTTTTCAAAAAACTTACAGAAAAACAGCTTATCTATTAATAAATGTATAAAAGTGACGAAGTTAACAAAGATTAACGAGAGTATTGTTAGCCACGCAAAGAATTTTTGATGATCTAATAAATCCCAAATTAAGCCATTTTCAATATATTCAGGGATTTTTGCTAAAACTTCTGCGTCTGTATATAGCCCCTGGTTCTGGGCAATTTGCATCACAGTTTCTTTTTGCAAAGGATTCTGGTAATAGGTAACATAAGCAGCTAGTCCTAGCAAGAATAACAGAGTAAGAAATGATATTAGAACCCTTTTCATGGGCGTTAGTGTTAACTTATTTCTTTTCTTGTTTTATTTCTAAGAAACTATTGGTCCAATAAATGCTGGTTAATGCTAATTGTGGACCTCCAATCAAAGAGCTTAACAAAGATACAATTAGCTGTGTCACAATAAAGCCGATAATTCCAATAATTGGGTTAAGCGCAACCAAAGCGATCGCTGGTAGAGTTATGGCTGCAAACATCAAAGATAAGGGTAAGCTAACTACCGAAATAATAATATTTACGCCGATTAATATCAACCAAATCATAAATAAAGAGCCCAAATTGCTCTTAATAAACGATAAAGTTAATTTAAGTGCTTCGACATTTTCTTTGCCTTCTAATACGATAAATCTTTCAGAAATTGGTCTTATTAAGGCGGCAAATAAAATATATGCCATCATAATTAGGAATATTAGAAAAGCAATTAGAAATAGGGGAATAGCTAATAATGGTGTTGCCAAAGAGAGAGCCCCAACAATAATTAATATTACTAAGATGAATAATATTAAAAAGATTGGAAGAGATATTAATAAAGAGTTAACAAACAACTTCAATAAGTATTTATTGCCCAATGCCCAAGCTTTTTTGAAGTCTAAAGACTTCTTATCTCTTAATAGCTTTGCACTTTGAATTAACGAGCTTTCTACTCTCAATGTTAAATATATACTAACAATTGCTATTGCAACCGAGATGATTGCAATGATAATAAGTAGGATTATTACTAATGAAGAGTCAAACTGTGAGTTTTTAAATAAGGGACTATCCGGTTTAAAAGAATTTTGTATTTGTGAAACACCCCCTGTGCCAGATAATACCACTCCAATAATACCTAATATCCATAGATATTTATGATTCCACCATAATTTAAAACTGTCTGTAAAATTCTTTATGTAATCCATGAAAAAATAATAATAATTAAACGAATTATAGCAGTTATTTGTTGTCTAATGTTTTATCGGCTATGGGCATATTTTCAACTAACGATGTAAAGTGAGTTAGTTTCGCTGTTCCCAAGCTTGGCTCGATACTACTGACAGTTTTTGAGAAAGTTGCATTGGCTCCAGTCGAAGAGAGATAAACTTCGTAGCCAACGAAGATGAGAATCACAATTACTGCTAAGATTATAAAACTACTCCACAACCTGTTCATTTAGTTCTTCATTTTTCCAAAAATAAAATCTACCTGTCATATTCATACTAATTAACGGCTCATCTCTGAATACTTCGACATTTTCGCTAACCTGTTTATCTTTTTTGAATGAAAACGAGATGTTTTCAAATTCCATCGGAATAGGGAACGATTCAAGCTTTCTCAGCGTTCCAAGTAAATCAATCGCCTTACCTTTAAACTCAAAGTTAAAGGTTTGTGTAATAAATTGAGAGTAATTTGCTAATTCGTCTTTTTTCGAAGCCTCTACTTTATCGAAACTTGCAGATTGCAATTTAGTATTACTGTTTGTAGCTACACTATCAATATTTGCCACGATCAATTCGTTGTTATTTCTTATAAAAGTATTCTTTTCAAATTCAGTGATTAACTCTTGATTGCTTTCATATTCTAAAAGTAGTTGATCCATAACATCTCTTTTTGTTATCAGCTCGTCTAAATATTTTTGTTTTAACTCGTTGTTTGCTATCTTGTCTGTAATTGAAGTGTAGGCGGGGAGCAGTGCAAACACAATCATTGCCGTTACAACTATCAGTGTCATAAAGCCTGTGGTAAAAGTACCACCCTTGCTACTATTGATGATTGCGTTTAATTTTCGATTGGTTGTTGTATATAATGCCATTGCTATTCAGATAAAGTTTTTTTGTCAAACGCTGTTATTTTTGCCTGAAAATCGAATTTTACAAGTGTTTCACCTTCTGCCCCTGAGACCTCTAAACGGGATAGTTGTGCTTGTGTAAAGCTTTTATCGGTTTTCAGAGCTTCTTCCATTAAATCGATATCACTATTTTCAGCAATCCCTTTGATATTTAGAGTAGATTCTTGAAGATTAACATCTAGTTCAGTAGCAGACAAAGGGAGTATACTTAATATTAGTTCGACTACTGGAGAATTAATATTTGTACTTGTCCAAGCAGCCTCATAGCTGGCAATTCTTTTTTGTAATTCACGATACTTTAATTCTTCTTTCTCTCTTACCTGCATTAGGGATTCGAGATTTTTTGTTTGTTCGTCAAGCTGATTGCTTTGTACATCAAGCACAACCCTGATTATCATAGCAATTATTACTGCTACTATAGCAACCATGAGAATCACTTTAGCTGTCCCTACTACCCACTCGTAAACCTTAGTCCACGCTGAAGGGGGCTCAACTTGTGGTTTTAGAAAATTAAAACCTTGTTTCAATTCAGCACTTAGTAACTTTAATTAATACATCGTAACACAAGCAAAAGTTAGTGTAAATTATCAAAATGGTTTTAAAATATCATTAAAAATTGCTATAATCTGGGTCAGGTGGAGAGGTGACTGAGTGGCCGAAAGTACCTCACTGCTAACGAGGCATCCCGTAAAAGGGATCCCGGGTTCGAATCCCGGCCTCTCCGCCATTTGATCGAAAGTCCTGCAAGACCCCCGTCCCCCTTCCGTGAGAATGCTTAAGTCCCTGGCGGATTGGGGACTCGAATTACCCCATAACTCAAACTATAGCCTGGAGAGGTGAAAAACATCAAAATCCACCCAAGGGATCATTATCCTGTATTTAATAAAAGGATATTCTTATTTCCCTCAACTACTTAATAGATTCTAAAGTAGGCGATGCTACCTCATTAAAACAACATTTAGAACCGCTCATCTTTGCTGTCCCAACACTGGTTCCCATTTTGCATAACTGGAATGAAGCGGGTTTACTCTTATCGACACAGAGTCCGCCACCAGCTCCTGTTCCCGGATTATATGTTGGGGTTTGTGTCCTTGATTTATCCTGGGAATAACATTTATTATCAGAGCCTAAGGTGTAGCCTGCATCACAATAATAATAATATGTTGTTTTAGTACAGGTTTTGGTTGTGGGATCACTGGCAAATCCATCCGGACAGCATCCTCCGGTGGAAGTTTTATACCAGCCGGGGTTGCAGGAACTCATCTTTTGGACCAGAGTATTCCACTGCTGCGACAAGTCCTCCAAATCTTTCCTGTACCATAAAGCATATCTAGTCGCTTGCAGTTCAACAGTATCGAAATTAATTAATAGCATTTTGACCAGGTCTTCCTGGGATACATTACTAAAGTTTCCCAAGCCATAATTTACCATTGAAAAGTTTAAATGATTCAAGAAACTGTCATTACTTGCCAGGCCTTTTCTAGATCCGTCAGATTCCTCTTGTGAAGACTCAAACGCACCTCTTTTACCATAGTCTTTAAATTTAAACATTGAGTAGGGGTTTCCTTCAGTGAGCTCAGTTAAAACAGTATTTTTATCCGCCCTTGAATAAAGCTTCGAGCTGCCCGAAGTTACGTAAATAAGCACATCATAGATTTTGGATCTTGATTCTCCTGCTTTTTGTTCATATTCCTCCTTGCTAATATCAACTCCGACTTTTTGATTGTTAAATATAGTGGTTTGGGCAAGAGTATCTTCTTTGTTATAAGACACTTCAATATACACTTCCGCATTATCTACCTCTATCAGCCTGTCTCCGGCTTGAATGGTAAACACCTTTCCTTTTTCCTGAGGTTTTACACGATAATATGCCGATCCCGACATTTGTACTACCCTTGTTTCATTATCATAAAAATTAAACTGAGCTTTGGTGCCTGATAACGCAACCAATGATCCCTCCGGCAGAAGCGCATAAGCATTAAGCTCCATGGGAAGCCCATCAGGTAAGCCTGATTTTTCATCAAAACTTTTTACATAACTGGAAGCGTTAATGTTTACTGTCGAATGATTTGGCATAACTGTCTTTTCTCTACCTAAATTGAGGCAGGTTGCAACATGTGAGGGATAACAATCCTCAGATTCCGGACTAAAGTCTGATTGTGTTTGTACAGCAGCATAAGAAGCATCTGTTCCCTGATAACCAACTTCCCCGTAAAGATCATAAGTTGGTTCATTTTCCAAAAGGTCATATTTTTGAGTTAGCCTTGTTAAGGCTGAATCAGAATCATCCCCTAATCCTTCAAGGGGTAATGACCCGCTAGTATTACTATTACTACTATTTCTATTTACTATGTTCAGAGTAATAACTACTATAACTAATATTATAATTAATCCCACGAGGACCCCTCCTGCAATAAGCCACTTCCTGTTTAGAGGATTTTTTATAAAATTATGAACATCCATTTTAAAAAGGTATAATAGATAGATATAATAAAGATAACCCATTTCAAATAATATTTGAAGTAACTACGGTTCCAGACTCGGGCATCCCGCCAGTTATCTATTAAGATAATACTCATAATGCAACAAATCCCCCAATACTTTAATTGTGGAGCAGACGGCTCAGATATGTTTGGATATATTATTTGCAACTCATGCAAATCTAAGCTAGGGCTTTTTACAGAGGCGACAATTGCTAAAAATATTACTAACTATAAAGAATCCTCAAAAAAATTGAGTTATGAAGACGAAATTAAGAGAAGATTAGATTTTGTTGAAAAAGATTACATAAAGAAGAATCTTAAGTTAAAATATATTCTTGAGCAGGTCAAAAAAAATAAGCTAATGATTATACTAAAAAATGGATAAACAGCTAACAGATGAAGAGGTGGCCGTCATTGTTTATAAGCAAACAGAGCGACCTTTTAGTGGAAAGTATAATGATTTTTCGAAGAATGGTATTTATCGCTGTAAACGCTGCAATCAACCCTTATTTAAATCTGATGATAAATTCGATGCGCGTTGTGGTTGGCCTAGCTTTGATGCTGAAATCCCTAATGCAGTAAAACAAATACCAGATGAAGATGGTAAAAGAACTGAAATTATTTGCAAGAATTGTCAAGCTCATTTGGGGCATATTTTTGTTGGGGAACAACTCACAGACAAGAATACAAGGTATTGTGTAAACTCAATTTCGCTTGTATTTGAAGAAGGTTCCAATTATTAATAATAAATTGAACAAACCTATGATATTCTATTTATCTTCGTACAAATTTGGTGGAGAGCAAGACGGTATTAAATTTGTAGATTTAAGAGAAGATGAAGTCATTATTAAGCAATTAGATTAAAACTATCTTTTATAAAATTTCAATGACAAAACAAGTCCAGAAGTCTTCTAATAAAACAACATTAATTTTTATTATTGGGGCTGCGTTACTTCTACTAATAACTTTTCTTGTTGGTGCCTTTTTGTTAATAAGCAATTTAATGATTAGTAGAGACGATATTAAATCTGGTCTTTTGGCCGTAGATAATATTAGTCAAGTAACAGTAGAAAAGGGTACTATTCTTTCGCTTACAGTTGAATACAAGAAGTCAACAGGGTATGAGCCATTTGATCCAGTTTACGATACCAGTGTGTTTGAGCTAGTTGATACAGAAGAGACATACGAAGCAGGGTATGGGCTGGGTGGAGATAACTCAACCAGAACATATTTTTTTAAAGCCTTGAAAGAAGTAAACTCAACCAAAATTGAAGCGGGTATTTATCGTTCGTGGGAGCCTACAAGTAAAATGGTTCAAGATGCAGTTACTATTAGCGTAAAATAATATGAAGATAGTTATTGCTTCGAAAAATCCAGTTAAGATTAATGCAGCTTTGCAAGGTTTTAAATCTGTATTCAATGATGAGGAGTATGAAATTGAAGGCGTGAGTGTTTCGTCTGATGTAGCTGATCAACCGATGAGTGAAGCTGAGACCATGACTGGCGCATTAAATAGAGTAAACAATGCAAAATTGGCAACACCTGTAGCCGATTATTGGGTCGGCATTGAGGGTGGTGTGGCGAATCTTAATAATGAGATGATTACTTTTGCTTGGGTTTATATTCTTAATGCAAAAGGGATGTTAGGAAAAGGCCGCTCAGCTTCCTTCTTTTTACCGCAAAAAGTGGTCTCTTTAATTAAGCAAGGTAAAGAGCTAGGAGATGCAGATGATATTGTTTTTGGTAAAAG
Organism: uncultured bacterium; assembly: GCA_937889205.1. GTDB lineage: Bacteria > Patescibacteriota > Dojkabacteria > B142 > OLB20 > CALARN01. The sequence continues at coordinate 3,209 of CALARN010000020.1, read as the reverse complement.
CAATTCTAAGCAGCAGAATGGTGCGGTAGGGTTGTTAACTAAAGACAATATAACTCGAGAATCCCTTTATGTGCCAGCTGTGGTGATGGCATTGATTCCGTTTATTAACGAGACTCTTTATTGTTAGAATGTAAGTAGTAAAACAAGTATGCTAATATTTAGTAATTATTTTACTAATTATGGAAACTGCGTTAACTACTGTCCTTGCTTTGCTTCTTATAGCCATTGGTCTTTTAGGTGTGTATTCAGGGTATAAATTCTTCAAAGTATATTTATCAATAGTTGCCTTTATCTTTGGATTTGTCTTTACGCAAGGATTATTTGAAGCTACTAGCATAATCTCAATAATCTTAGCTTGTTTAGTTGGCTTGGTCTTTTCTACTCTAAGTTTTGCCTTTTATAAGCTTGCCGTTTTTATTGCTTTTGCGTCTTTTGGCGCCAGTTTTGGATCGTGGTTGTTAAGTAATTATGTTCAAATAGACAACCCATTATGGTTGACAATATTAGGAGCAGCGATTGGCTTCTTTATTGCTATGTTTATGTTATTAGTTAGAGTAGATAAATACGCAATTATTTTTATAACGACACTATTAGGCGCTTACTATGTACTTGCCGGAGTATCCGGATTAATCGAAGGGGGCTTATTGCAAATATCTTTAACAGGTGATCTATTACCAACAAGCTTATCAAGATTAAATTACATTACCGGAAGAGCCGTAGGGCTAGTAATGACAAATACCACATATTTAATTGCCTTTGTCTTTCTAATTAGCACAGGCTTACTCACTCAAATTAAAAATTATCGTAAGCATTAACAAAAATTTTCGCCGTAATGAAAGTAAGATTGCTTCGTTTCAGTAAGCTACAAAATATATTGCTTATGAAAGCAAACATAATAGTTATCACATTTATTCTGTTTTTAGCGGTACTGACCTTTCATGTTAGTACTATTGCTATATCTGAAAATATTGACAATGTGAATAATCAGCAACTTGAACTACATAAATCTGTACTAGCTAAAAAACAATTAGAAACACTTGCAAGATATAATCAGATTGACATAAAAAAAGAAGCTTTAGAGGCTTCTTTTGCTGATATAGAAGCAGATGAGCCCGTGGTGCAAATTGCGATAAGCGAAGACTTACAAGTAGCAGAGGGGATGGTAATTGAACAAGGGACTACTATTCACTGGGTAAATGAAGGGGTGTTCCCGCAGGTGCTATCGCTAGAAGATGGTTTCGGGCAAATTAATGAGCAATTTGGCACCAATTTATTACGAGCAGGTGATAAATTTTATTACAAATTCGATCAACCTGCAGAATGGAATTTGATTAGTTCAAGCGCCAAAGGTAACAGCAGGTGTACTATCAAAGTTTTATAGTAGTCTATGAAATTTCTCATCACTGTTCACGATTTTCGTTCGGTAAATGGCTATACACTTGCGCCTCGCCAAGTAGCCTTAGGCTTAAAAGCTAAAAAGCATCAAGTACGATTCCTTTGTTTGCATAAGCCAAAAACATTTTTTCAGGGTGAGCTTCCCTTAGAGTTTTTTGAAGTAAAGCCGCAAAACTTTATTGATAACAAAAAGGTTAAGGGTTATGCTCCTGATGTAATAATCACTAATGGTAATTCAATTGTAGATATTATGGCGTTGGAATATGCTACTAGTAATAAGAAATTTGCAATTAGTTTTGTACATTCCAGATACGAAAAGATAATTGAGCAGAGATATCTTCCGTGGGGAAAGTATTGGCCCAAAAAGTTTATTAATTCTTTAGCAAGTGCATTATTAGGGCAATTTCAGTCGGCAGACATTGTTATCGCTTTAAGCCCAGAAATGCAAGACTATTTGAAACAACATTTTCCTGCAGAGAAACTAAAGGTTGTTGGAAATGGAATTAATTTAGAGCAGTTTCCATTTAAAGAAAGGAGGCCGCAAATTGATGGATATATTAATTTGTTATATGTTGCGAATATTGAGAAAAGAAAAAACCAAATTTTTCTAATTGAGATGATGCGATTTTTGCCTAAGAATTACATTTTGCATTTGGTCGGTAATAAAGAGGAGTTTGCCTATTATTATAAGTTTAAAGAAGTGTTAGATAGCTATCTTAAAACAGCCAATAATATTATTTATTATGGGAAAGTTAACCATAATAATATATCCAAAATCTATGATATGGCACATATTTTTGTAGATTCTTCATTAATGGAAGCACAAAGTGTTGTTTTACTAGAAGCAATTGCAAGTGGTATCCCGATTATCAGAATTAATAATGAAAACACTTTAGGGGTAACAGAACATAAAAAAACTGCCATTCATGTAAATGAGCCGGTAACACCTGCAGAGTTTGCTAGTAAGACGAAAAAGCTCGCTCAAAACTCGCAGCTTTATAAAGCTATTAGTAATGAGCAGCGCAAGGTGAGAAGTGGTTTTTCTAGAGAGAAGGTTACTGCTGATTTAGTAAAAATAATTGATAAAAGCGTGAAAAAAAAGATGTGTAAATAAATTACACGCCAGTTTGTAGAAGTAAAAAAATCTAAATTAACTATCAAGTACTATTTCAATAAATCATTAGTAATAATTTAGAAACATTCATTCGTAAGATAATACAAAACAAAGATAATCATGTAAGTTAGTAAACCCACCCGCTTTAACATGCTTATAGACGACAATTTGAACCATATCCATAAAAATGTGAATCGTAACAGACAATAGTTGGTTATGTTTATGGATAGTGGCTAAGTAGGTGTGCTAGGGGACAAATAACTGTTCAATAAATTTAATCGTAATAATTAGCAGAGAACACATCTTCTTTAATTATGTGGCCAGATTCATCTAAAATTTGTCTAGTAAAAGATGATTTAAATTTATAATTGCTAATTTCGTCCCATTTCTTAAAATCAACTAGTTTTACAATGCGATCTGGGGTGTCAGGTGAGCTATATGCTGTCACAGTATGATACTGAAAACCATCATTGGCAGATCTATCAATTGTTGTAATTAATAAGATGGGTGCATTTAAGTCGTTGACAAACTTTAAGTCAACTATGGGGCCACCAAAAAAAGTCGCTTCAACATTGTTTATTGGGTATTTAGGGTAATCATAAGACTCTACATAAAATGTATGGGGAGATCTGTCTGTAATTGGTAAGGCCGAAAACAGAGCAAGTCTAAACATTGTTGTAGAAGCATTGCAGACTCCTAT